>NZ_JAEKIW010000016.1 GCF_016757965.1 Archaeoglobus neptunius
TGTCGATCTCATCGTCAGAGTTGGGGAGATGGTCGAGAAAGAGGGTATAGTTGAGATGGACCTGAATCCCGTCTTCGTCTACGAGAATGGATGCGTTGTTGCGGATGCGAGGATTGCTGTTGGGGAGCTAAAATCGTTCGATATGGAGATTGGTGACATCAGTTTCTTTTTTGATGCCGAGAGCGTTGCTGTGATTGGGGCTTCAAGAAGCACCCTCAAACCCGGAGGAAGGGTGGTCAGCAATCTGAAGAATCTGGGTTTCGGAGGAAAAATCTACCCCGTCAATCCAAACGCTGACGAAATACTTGGGTTTAAGTGCTATCCTTCGGTGAAATCTATTCCTGACAGCGTGGATATTGCCGTAGTTGCCGTCCCGTCCAGGAATGCAGGAGATGTGGTGAGAGAGTGTGCGGAAAAAGGGGTCAGGGGGATCATTGTTCTGAGTGCCGGATTTGCAGAAGGTTGGGAAGAGGGAAAGGAGCTTGAACGGGAAATTGTCGAGATTGCGAGGGAGAGCGGGATGAGGATAATAGGCCCAAATACGATGGGCATTCTCGACCCTGAATCCGGTCTCACGTCCTTTTTCAGCATAATTCGAAGGATAAAATCGGGAAATATTGGAGTTCTGGCACAGAGTGGTGCAGTTGCGAACTTCATAATCCTCCCGTTATGGCACATTGGCTTCAGCAGAATAATTGCGATAGGCAACAAGTGCGATGTGAACGAGGTTGAAGGACTGAGATACCTTATTCAGGACGATAAAACTGACGTGATAGCAGTCTATCTGGAGGGATTCACCAACGGCCGGAAGCTATACGAAGTCATGAGGAGCTCAAACAAGCCGATAGTTGTGCTTAAATCAGGAAGAACCGAAGCTGGAAAGAGAAGTGCGATGAGCCACACAGCGTCAATTTCAACAAGCGAGGAGATTTTTGAGGCTGCATGCAAACAGGCGGGTGTTGCAAAGGTTTACGACTTTGAGCAGCTAGTTGACACGGTTAAAGCGCTATCCCTCCAGCCTTTACCAGAGGGGGACAGGGTGGGGGTTATCCAGCCATCAGGGGCCGAGTGTGTCATGTCCGCAGATGCTGTTGTGGAGAATGGTCTGAGACTTGCAAAGTACTCCGAGAATACGGTGGAAAGAATCTACGAATTTGCTCCAGAATGGCACAGCATAAATAATCCGCTTGACCTCTATCCAATTGCTGAGAAGAGTGGGGACAGAGTTTTCAATGAGATCCTCAAAATTTTCGCCGAGGATGAGAATATCGATGCGATAGTTGCCGGGGTATTCATACCGAGCCTCATGACGCTCGGTTTTGACTTCTCATGGCTTAAGAAGTACGACAAACCTGTGCTCTTCACGATGAAGGACGATATTGAGGAGCTGAGAACAGCAAGGATTGAAATAGAGAAAAGTGGTGTGCCGGTATATCCAACGCCCGAGAGAGCCGTAAGGGTCTTGAAGTGGATGCTCTCAATTTCTATCTAGCCCTTTTTACAACATATATAGTGTTCGCAATATTCTTGTCAAGGGCAAACTGGGTATTCTCTATCTGAATGACGAATGCAGGATAAACCCTAATTACTCTTATCTCCACACCCGGAATTATTCCTGAAGAAATCAGTGCCCTTGTTTCTCTATCATCTGCAATGATATACTTTATCTCTGCAACATCCCCGGGAGACAGTTCACTCAGCTTGTATATGACCTTCTCAACCTCAACCTCATTGATTCTGCAGCATTTTCCCTGCGGTATTTTTCTGCCATGGGGACAGAACTTCGGATGGCCGAGAAGTGTACAAATTGCTTCTTCCGCTTCATCATCGATTAGATGTTCGAACCTGCATGCATGCTCCTCCACCTCCTGAATTCCGAGAATATCTGCAAGCAATCGCTCTGCCAGCCTGTGAAGACGAACGATCTTCTCCGCCCTCCTTCTCCCCTCTTCTGTTAATTCCAGCTCCCCGCTTCTCACACTTACGAGCCCCTCGCTCTCAAGCTCCTCCAACAGTTTTTCATCCACAGTTGCTTTTTCACCGATTTCAAGTTTCATCCAGATATCCCTTAGAGCGTTCTCGATCCTCTCGCTCATCATATCACCCCGAGCATGAGGGCTGTTAATGCCCCAACTGCAAATGCGATTACGACTGAGAGAATAAAAACTGCAACTCCCCACCGTATTCCTCTCTCCTTGCAGATAATTGTGAACTGGGCCACACAGGGGACGAAGAGTGTTAATGCAACCATCGCAACAACAATCTGGGAGTAGCTCATAGCTCCCTTGGTTGCGAGATCAAACAGTCCTGCTGCACCGTAGTCTCGCCTGAAAAAGCCGTAAAGGAATACCTCCGAAGTGCTTTCAGGCAGACCTATTGCGGTAACGGGTACGCTCAGACCTGCCACTATTAAATCAAATACTCCTGTAATTCTCCCGATCCATATCGCCACGCTTATCAGTATAAAAATGGGCAGAACTTCCTTGAAGTACCATTCCAATCTTGATACGGTTTTGTAGAAGATGTTTTTGATTTTTGGAATTCTTATTGGTGGTATCTCGATGAAAAACATGGGCGACGGTCCGGGGATGACCTTTGAGGACAGGTAACCCGCAATGATCAGCACTGAGGATACTACCCCGAGCCATATAAGCAGTGCTTTGAAATCCGGCGCTATTCCCAGCATGACTCCAAGCTGAGCGCTGCAAGGAATTCCAACTGCGAGAAGGATTGTCGCTATAACTCTCTCCTTCCAGGATTCGAGAATTCTTGTGACGATAACGGCCATCGTTCCGCAACCGGTTCCGAGCAAAAGAGGAATCACGGCTCTCCCGCTCATTCCTATCTTCTTAAACAGTCCGTCCAGCAGATAGGCAGTTCTGGGAAGGAGTCCGGAGTCTTCAAGGATTGAAAAGGCTATGAAGAATGTCGTAACTATGGGAAAAATTATCGCTATTGCGTATCTCAGTCCGAGAGTCACCACACCGTACTCACCACCGATTAGCTCTCTGATCCAGTAGTTCGGAACATACTGGAGCAGGATACCGTTAACGATCGAGTTTACGTTATTCTCAAACCATGTTTCAATGAAATCAACAAGAATCTGGGCTCCGACGTATCCTGCAAGCAGGTATATGAAGGCGAGAGACAGCAGTGACAGAGGAATGCCGAAAACTGGATTCAGGGACAGCTCACCAAACTTTCTCAAAAAGCTGTGCGGTACCTCCTTTTTTATCACAACGTCCTCCAGTATTCTTTCAGCATTTTCGTAAATCTCCTTCATCACCTCATAAGGAAGTGCGGGAGAGCTGGCCTTTTCAAGTATTATCTCATAATTTTCCTCTCCCTCAAGCAGCTTCTTAATTTCTGGATCTCTGAGAAGGAGAAGAACGGAGATCATCCTCCTGCTGATCCTGTATTCTCCCTTAATCAGAGTCTCTATCTCCGAGATCAACTTCTCAATCGTCTCGCTGAATTGAATGACTTTAGTTTTTGACATTTTTCTTCCAGCACACTTCCTTATTTCCTCTTTGAGGTTGCCGATACCTCTCTTTTCAGTTGCTACAGTCTTGACCACAGGAATTGAGATCCTTTCGCTCAACTTTTTCTCATCGATTTCAATTCCAAGGCTTTCCGCCTCATCGACCGCATTGAGGACGAGGATAACATTAAAGCCCGCCTCTATCAGTTGAAGGGTAAAGGGCAAAGCCCTCTTTATGTTCTTGGCATCAACAACATGGACTATGATGTCAGCATCTTCCATAAGCCTTCTTGCGACCTCCTCTTCTGCAGTAACAGGAACCAGCGAATTCATTCCGGGAGTGTCGATGATTGTGAAGTTCTCCATCTTCGCCACGGCGATGTCAACCGTTGTTCCGGGATAGTTTGATATCGTTGCGTATTTTCCTGTCAGAGCGTAAAAAAGTGCACTTTTGCCAACATTTGGATTTCCCACAAGCGCTACCCTTATTTTCCCTGGAATCTCTGGATTAACACCGTGACATTCCATGAATTTAGGTAAGCCTAAATTATTTAAAAGTTTTGGTTTATCTTTAAAAAATCCCGAACGGTAAATCTTTAAAATTGCCGTTCCAATAAAAAATATGTCCCGTAGGCCAATATATTTTGACACCATAAACATCGGTGAAAGCATCGATTCGGTTCCGAGAACAATAACTGAGACCGATGTTTGGACGTTTGCCTACCTGACTGCAGACTTCTTTCCACTCCACACCAATACTGAGTTTGCGAAGAGAACGGTCTTCGGACGCCAGGTAGCTCAGGGAATGCTCGTTCTCAGCATAGCTCTCGGAATGGTGGATCAGGTGATTCTCTCCAAATACGATGTTAGTCCGGTTATCGCATTTTTTGGCGTAAAGGAGGTCAGATTCCTCAGACCGGTTTTTATCGGCGACACCATAGCAGCCAGGGCGGAGGTTGTGGATAAAGAAGACCTCGACGAAAAAAGAGGCGTGGTCACATACCGGCTGGAGGTAAAAAATCAGAAAGACGAGACAGTACTCACCGCCCTTTACTCTGCCCTCATCCGGAAAACTCCTTAAGAATGGTCTCCTTTAACTTTATCCTGTCTGCCTTTCCGAGTCGTGTCAGGGGAATGGAGTCCATTATCAGCACTCTTCTCGGAACCTTAAAGTCAGCCAGCTCTCTTTTGCATGCTTCAATGATTTCAGCCTCGTTTATCTTCTCTCCTGCCTTCGGCACCACCGCCAGCCACACGACTTCTCCGTAAATCTCATGCGGATAGCCGAAAGCAGCAGCAATACCGACTCCGGGATTTCTCATAACAACTTCCTCAATTTCCGAGGGCAGAACCGTGTAGCTGCCAACCCTTATAACTTCCTTTTTTCTTCCGACTATGTAAAGCTCCTCTCCTTTTTTGTATCCCAGATCCCCACTCACCCAGTATCCGTCTCTGAATCCCTTTTCCGTCTCTTCAGGCTGGTTGAAATATCCCTTGCTTACCATAGGCCCCTTTACCAGCACTTCTCCGATCTCCCCGTCCTTCAGCTCAACTCCACTGCCGTCGACAATTTTTATCTCAACGCCGTCAAACGGTATGCCCACGTATCCCTCCGTAAACTTCGCCGGATCATCCTCTGGCTGCGAAAATGTGACGAACCCCGCCGTCTCGGTTGAACCATATCCAACTCCCACCTTCTCGCACCATGCCACCATTCTTCTGAGAAGCTCTGGATTGAGCTTTTCACCTGCAGTTACGAGGAGTTCAACCGATGGAAGGGGGACATTGAGGGAGAACAGAAGGGCAAACATCGTGGGAACGGCTCCGAAAAAGGTTATCTTTTCCTCACTCAGTTCCCTCAAAACTGTGTCCGGTCTCCAGTGATCGACCAGAATCATTTTTGATCCGTTGACGACTCCCGTTGCAAGCAGCTCTGTCGTTCCGCCAACATGGCTGGGGGGTAGATGGACCAGGGTGGTCATTCTCTCTTCCCTGCCAACGTATCTCACCAGACTTTTCAGCTCTCCGATGGCCATCGAAATGATGTTTCTGTGGGACAGAAGGGTTGCTTTCGGAACTCCTGTTGTCCCTCCGGTGAATATTATCAGGATGTCATCATCGGGGGACTGTTCCACCACCCGTTCCAGAGGCTCACCTTTCAGAAGTTCCTCAAATCCGGAGTCCAGAAAGAAAATTTCAGGATTGCCTATTTCCTCTTTTATTTCAGTTAAAGTCGTCTTTATATCGTTTTCCTGAAAGCTTTCTGCAGCCATCACGACCTCAGGCCTAGCATGCCTCAGAAATTTTCTCAGTTCAGCCGTCCTGTACCTCACGTCCATCGGAACGCATATGGCACCTATTTTGGAACAGGCCAGAAACGAGTAAACATATTCAGGACACATCGGTAGAACAGTGGAGACCCTGTCACCTTTCTTCACTCCCAGACTCAGAAGCGAGGCTGCCAGCCTGTCAACGTTGTTCTTCAATTCCCCGTAACTGATTTCTTTTCCCTTAAACTTTATTGCCGGAAATCTTTCATCAATTTCTGCCCAGTGGTCAAGATACTGCCAGAGATAATCGAACTCGGGAACCATATTCCAATTACCTTTAAAATTATTTAACATTTATTCGTTCTAATTTGTATGACCGAAGCCAGTGCTGGTGTAACATGGCATCTTTTCCCCATTAAAGTTTCTTTCTGCAGTTGAGTGGAGAAATATTTATACTGTGTGGGTGAGAAGGAGAAAAAAATTTTAATTGATTATGACTACAATAATTACCATCACCATGGAGGTGTAAAACTTGAACCTAAATGATATGTTAAGGATACTTCCGGATGTTCTTGATGAGCTGAATGAAATTGTTTACGTATGCGATACAGACTGGAATATACTCTATGCAAACAAAATGGCCCGCAAAATTCTTCATTATGAGGCAGGAAAAGTTAATCTGAGAGATATAATTGCAAAAGAATACCTGTCAACAGCACAGAAGAGATTTAACGAGATTTTGAAGAGCGGAAAACCTCTGGAAAAACCCGCTGAGTATTTAATCAAAACTAAAGACGGGAAAGACCTGTGGGTTGAGGTCAAAACGAGACCGATTTTTGAGAATGGAAAGCTCGTTGCAATCCTTGGAATTGCGAGAGATGTGACCGAGAGAAAGCTGCTGGAACTGAGGTTGAGAGACGCTGAGGAGAAGTTCAGGAAAATATTTGAAAATACGCCCAACATCGTCGTACTGATTGACAGCAAGGGAACCATAGTGGAGGCGAATCCGGCGGCCGTGAGAAGTGTTGGTATGAACCCTGTCGGTAAAAACCTACGTGAGATATTTTCAAGAGAAGTTGCCGAGAGAAGACTCTCCCACATCAGAAAGGTGCTGAAGGATGGCAGATCGCTGACGGTGATGGGAGAAAGAGACGGCAGACATTTTTTGACACATATCGTACCTGTTGAGCTGAGTGGTGAAAAATACACCCTGCACATCGTACAGGAGATAACCCGGCTTGTGAGAGTAAACAACATGCTAGAGGTGATAAAGGAAATCAACAAACTGATGGTCTACGAGAAGGACAAAATGGAGCTTGTCAGTAAAGCTGCAGAGAAACTCAGACACATCAGACACATGAACTGCTGGGTTGGAATCACAGAGGAAGACAGCGTCTTTCTGCCATCCATAGGATTGAGGACTACGGGTGATGACGTTAACTGCCTGATCGAGGCTATCAAAACCGGACGTGAGGTGTTCAGGGAAGGAGAGGTGGAGGACTGCAGGAAATGCAGGTTTTACGGCGAGCACAGAACAATGTTCAGATGCGCATTACCGATGATGGTTAAGGAGGAGGTAAAGGGCGGTCTGGTTGTACAGGCGGAAAAAAGACCCTCGGACGATGAACTGGATCTGATTAAAACTCTTTCAGGAGACCTTGCGTTTGCCATAAAAGCAATTGAAATTGACGAGGCGGAAAGGTGGGCGTATGAGCAGATTAGCAGAAACATAGACCAGATGGCTTTTCTGGTTGACCGTATCAGAAATCCTCTGGCAGCGGCAAGAGGGTTCACGGAGATTTACGTCGAAGATGAAAAGATCAGGAGAAAGATAAACGAACAGCACGAAAGAATACTTGAGCTTGTACGACAGTTGGAGGACAGATGGGAAGAGTCCGAACGTGTGAGGAATCTGTTAGGAGATCTGGGAGGAGAAAAGGTGGGCTGATATGAGGCGCAGAATTATGGTTGTGGAAGATGATGCCGCAGTTCTGGAGGCGGTGCAGATCATGCTGGGAAACAGGTATGATGTCATCACCGCCACCAACGGGGAGGAGGCTGTGAGATTGTACAGGATATTTAAACCGGAATTGGTTTTGATGGATATAGCAATGCCTGTCATGGATGGAGTAGAGGCTACAAAAGAAATTCTGAAGTTTGATCCAGAGGCGAAAATAATAGGCATTTCCGCATACATTCGAAGAAGGGGTCAAGAACTGCTTGATGCAGGAGCCAAGGAAGTTATAGAGAAGCCTTTCACGAGAAAGAAGTTGATAGAGACTGTTGAGAAATATCTCGGGTGAGAAAATCTCTGGAAAATAAAAGGGGCACGAAAGATGGATTGTGGTCTGATGCAGCGAGCAAAACACATAATGTTGGAATGAGGTTTACGTAAAAATAATATATGGTTATTTTCAAGGTATGCCTGTGAGAGTTCCTGATGATTCCATTTCCATAAATCAGGCAATTAAAAATGCTGGGCCGGAAGAGATAATTTTAGTCAGGTCAGGTACTTATAATGAGACTCTCTACATAGACAAACCCCTTATTTTAAGGTCGGATGGAGAAGTGACTGTAAATGGTGGTGGGGCCGACTGTGTTTTAAGGATTATCGCCGACAGTGTTAGGGTTGAGGGTTTTTCCATCGTTAACGGCATAAACGGAATATGTGTCGAGGCAAACGGCTGTGATATTATCAAAAACAAAATTGCAGGTTGCTCAACAGGGATAAGGATAGCGAATTCTGTCAACATGAGAATTAAATCCAACGTTGTGGAAGGTGGAATTCTAATCGAGAATTCAAGAAACGCCGCAATAGTTGAAAACAGGATTAAAGGAGAACTGTACCTCCGCCGTTCTTATGACAACCAGATTCTCTCAAACACGTTTTTTGATGGTGGGCTTGGGTTGTGGGAGAGCTGGAGAAACAGAGTAGAGGGAAACACAATAAATGGAAAGCCTCTTGTTTATCTCGAAAATGCAAAAGGTGAAATTGTGACCGATGCAGGGCAGGTAGTGGCTGTAAACTGCCGCAACTTAACTCTAAAAAATCTGAAAATTTCAAACGTTTCTACAGGAATTTTGATGTGGAACACAACCGGAAGCCTCATAGAGGGGTGTGAAGTGAAAAACTGCAGAATTGGAATCTCCCTGATTAATTCCAACGAGAATCTGTTCGTTTCAAATCTCGTTGAAGGGAACTGTTACGGAGTATATCTGATAGACTCGACTGGAAATGTCGTAAGGGATACAGCAGTGAGAAACAACACTTGCGATGTTTATTCAGACCAATTCAAAAAAATGGGCTTTTTTGAAAGTCCTGTTTTTATTCCTCTCGATGAAATAGAGCTTGAAGACGGGAGGAAGGTCAGACTTGTGGCCGAGGTTTATGGAGGGCCAGTTTCGGCAGACATCAAATCCATCATCTGCACCGAAGCTCAGAACCAGCTAATAGACGAGATTTCAAAGTTCTCTGAGGAAGTAAATTTCGACCACAAGGACCTCAACTCGGTTCTGGAGAGAACGATCAGAAATCCACAGCTAAAAAAAGAAATCGAGACACTGCTTGATATTATTGCCGATAAAATCCGCACTCCACTCACGGCCATCCTTCTAACACTCGAATCGTGGGGGGAGATTGATGAAGAAGTTGCCCTTTCTCTGATCAAAAAAAGTGCTGACAGGATAAAAAGATTTGTTGACAGTATCGGGAAGATGGTGGAGAGAAAATAACGCAGATTTTTGATGTGAACTTTATAATGGGTTGCTTCGAACTGGAAAAATAGGGTAATAATAAAATAAAAAAATTTACCAGTATCCCATCATCGGACAGCCGTGACCGCCGTAGTAGCCATACGGCACGTAATAGCCCTGCGGTTGCGTCTGATTTACATCGTATCCTTGGTAGCCCGGATATCCCATACCTCCGTACCCTGGCCCGTATCCGCCCATCATGGGCATGCCGTATCCACCGTATCCCATGTATCCCATCATTCCCCAGGGCATTGCAGCCGCAACATACAGCCCTGCAGCAACTGCAAGGGCCACCACGATTCCGACCTTCTTCCAGTCCATCTCACATCACCTCAAAACACTGTTAACGTCATGGGCAAAGTACCTTGTCAGTTAAAACGTCTATTTGAAAGGCTCCCCTTCATTTCAGAACGTTTCAATCGAGTCTGTGACGTTTCATTATCCGTATTGGCGTCCTTTACTGCCGTTATTAGTCTGAAAACGCTACCAAGCAGAAATATTTGCTTTTCAATCCGAAATCCTGCCTTTCTTATGTTTTTGTCAGTTCGCCTGTTTATCTCTGGCCCGAAAAACCTGAAAAGAGGATTGAGGATGTTGAAGATTGCTGCGAGGATTCTGTTTTCTGGCAGCATGTGCTCTAAAAAGTAGGCCTTCCCGCCCTTTTTCAGAACTCTATACGCTTCCTTCAATCCCCTGACCGGGTCGTCAACTGAGCAGAAAACGAAGGTCGAGTATACTATGTCGAAACTTTCGTCTTTAAAGGGCATGCGTTCAGCATCGGCAATTACGAGGTCAACGATTTTACTTCCACTTTTCTTCTTCGCCCTGGCAATCATCTTCTCGCTTATGTCTATCGCAACAAAGTGGTTGTTCCGGTAGAACGGAATGTTTTTCCCCGTTCCGACACCGATTTCGAGTATTAAAGAGTTCTCATCAGCTTTCATTTCATCGAAAAGCAGTTTCCTCCACCTTTTGAAGTTAATCAGTTCCATCGGAGATTCCATCAGGTCGTACAGTGGAGCTATTCTATTGTACCTTTTAACGTCACTCTTCATCATACCACATCTCCTCCTCATAGTTAATTGTATCATCCGGATCTCCCAGCCAGCTCGTTTTTCTTCGATTCAGTAGTGCGTAAACAATTATCAATCCTGCCACTACAACAATTCCCGGGTAGTACCAGAGACCCAGAAAAAATCCTTCCTTTGGTGGTGTAGCGATGATGTTCCTGCCGTATTTTTCCTGAAGTGCTGAGATCACTTCGTCTCTGCTTGCTCCCGATGAGAGCATGCTTTTTATCTCGTCTCTCATCCTGTAGGACACTTCACAGTCGCAGTTTCTGAGTAACTTTCCACACCCACAGGCACAGAAAAGGTCTCCTTCAAGGTCCTCAAGCGCTGTAGCATAGACAGTAGGTATTGCGAAGAATAGAAATAGAACTGCTACTTTCTTCATCTCAGCCACCACCCTTGACTTTCGCAACGATTCTCCTTGGAGTTAGAGAAACCAGTCCACCAGCAATCATAAGCACTGATCCATTCCAGATGAAACTCGTCAGAGGGTTAATCTTTACTTTGAAAATACCCTTTTCTTTTCCGAGTTTTTCTATTATGACGTAGATATCCACCAGCGGGTATCTTGAAATCCCCGGCTTTCTTATCACCTGACCCTGAACAACGTAATACTCTATACGAGGTTGAATCAGAGCTGAAATCCCATCTTTTACCACCTCTACATCAGAAAACGCCACCACTTTGTTTGATGTATTCTCAAAGTTGTAACCTCGGTATATTAACTGGTAACCGTAAAATTCGACAGGCTGGTCTTTCCTTAGTTCCAGTATCTGCTCATGTGAATATCCCCAGTTCCCAACCACACCCAGGAACACAATTATGGCACCGAGGTGTACAAGGTATCCTCCATATCTCCTCCTTTTCAGGATTAAAATTTTTATAAAGCTCAGATTTCCGTATTCTCTTTTGAAAACGATGGCGTCTCTGATGTACTGATACCCCTGTAACGCCAGGGAGAACAGTGCGAACGTCAGAGCAATGAAATCGATCGCCCCCATCTTTGTCAGGTATCCGGCGATGAGTGATGCGGCTGAAACGACAATAAATACAGTTGAGAGTATTTTCAGCCTCTTTCTGTCACTTTTACGCCATTGAAGTCCAGCACAAAACCCGATTAAAGCTACCAGTGAGAAGGCAACAGGTGAGACCGTTTGCAGGTAGTACTTTTCTCCAATTGACGACCTGTACCCCAGAAAAGCTTCTGTGAAAATTGGAAAAATTGTCCCCCAGAAAACAATAAGAGCGAAGGCAGTTAACAAAAGATTGTTGAGCAGGAAGCTTGCTTCTTTTGATACTGCACTCTCAATTACGTCAAAGCTCTGTATCTCTCCTATACGTCTGTGCAGCAAAAGCAGAGAGAAAACGAAAGTCCCCGTCATAAGGAGGGTTATGGGTATGGAAATTGTACTCTCAGCAAATGCATGAATGGAAGTAATCACTCCACTTCTGGTTATGAGGGTGCCGAGTAACACGAATTCGAAGCTTGTCAGAGCGAGCAGGAAGTTCCAGATTTTCATACCTCCTCTTGCTTCCTGTATCATTATGCTGTGGAGAAAGGCTGTGAGTGTAAGCCAGGGAAGCAGCGAGGCGTTTTCAACCGGATCCCATGCCCAGAACCCTCCCCATCCGAGAATGCGATAGGACCAGAACCCGCCCAGGAGGATTCCGGCAGTTAGGAAAAGCCATGAAATCAGTGCCCACTTCCGGGCTCTCAGTATCCACCTGTCGTCAAGCAGATAGAGACCGGAAATGGATAAAGCAAACGGGAATGCTGCAGCAGCGTAACCTGTGAATAGTACTGGTGGATGAAAAAGCATCTCATGTGTTTCAAGCAGCGGATTCAGGCCCAGGCCATGAGGTGGATTCGATTCGATAATCTTGAACGGATTTTGAAATGCCATGGTGAAAAATACCATGACGCTTAACAGCATTGCGAGAATGAGAGCAGATTGTGTCGTCAATCTATCCGGACGTTCCAGCTCTGTGAATATCAAAAGCATCACTGAAAAAATCCACGTCCACAGAAGAAACGAACCCTCGGAACCTGCCCAGATTGCAGAGATTTTGTAGTGGACTGGAAGCTCCGATGTCGAATGGGAATAAACGTATTCAATTGTGAAGTTGTCAGTCAGAAAGTAGTAGCCGAGAGTAAGCAGGGAAACCGTTAGGATAATAGCCGTAAGTCGTACTGGAGCTTTGTTCAGGTTTGTGTCTGCTTTTAATGCCGACTCGTAAAAGGAGATGATTGTATAGGCGGAGGAGACTAAAGCTGAGTAGAGCAGCAAGCTTCCCGCTTCTATGGCCATTCTATCACCTTTTTAACACTGTTATCATTTTTTCACCTGACGTAAATTAGTATTTAAATTTTTTCATTTCGGAATGTAAAAGTTTAAATCTTTAAAAGCTAAAAAGGGAGCGTGGTTAGGGAAAAAAGGATAGAGGTGGACAGGATATCTCCTTTTTCTCCTCTCGAACGGGAAATAGTCCAGTATATATGGGAAAATCCCGGTTCGGGAGTTTCAGAGATCTCGAAGGGTGTAAGCGCCCCGATTTCAAGTGTTGCGGCGACACTTGATAGGCTTGTAGCTTCTGGATACGCATTGAGGAAAAGGGAAAAAAAGGATGGAAGATACAGATTCCTGTATTATCCCACAGTTTCCCCGAAGGAAGCAGAGAAAAGAGTCGTGGAAAAGATTCTCGACACTCTCATGGAAAAATTTGGTGATCTGGTCATAGACTACTACCACAAAAAGGTGTTGAAATGAATCTTTGCCTCATTTCATGTTTGGATGAATACGGGGCAACATTCTCTGGAATTGGTTTGGTGATAGCCGTAGCGGCGATCGGATACTTTAGAAGTAACGGTTTCGGGAAACTCAAGTATTACTGGGGTCTGAATGTGGCTTTAATCAGCCTGTTGCCGGTTCTTTACCTGGGGATGGATTGTGAGTTTTCACTGATAGTAAAACTATATGTTTTGTACGCTCTGTCTGCCCTCACACTTTTTTTGATTGCACCAGTGGTTTACAGGTGGTATCTGTCAGAGAAATACAGTATAGAAAGACTTTTGCACCTAGAGAGTTTTCTGAGAGATGTCTCGAGTTCGAAACGCTCAAGACTTTTCGTTTTTTCGTCCCAAATCCCAAAAGCCTTTACGCTCGGCAGAGATGTTTTCCTGTCTAAAGGTTTGCTTGAGATCCTAAACGAAGAAGAAATCAGAGCTGTAATAGCCCATGAGGCCTTTCATGTGAGGCAAAACAGGTACCCTCTCATCAGAAATTTGCGTGTGCTAACCTTTATTCCCGCTGTGGATTTTGAAAAAATGGCTGACGAGTATGCAAATCGGCTGGTCGGTGAGATCGTAAACGAATCAGCGAAAAAGAAAATTTTGCTTTTTTATCTTGCTGAGGGAGGTCTGTACGATTTCTAAAACCCTGAAAAAAGTCTAAAACTTTATAAACACTGTTATAGAGTAGTTTCATGCAAAAAAACGAGAGGACGGGGTTACTGCTGGCCGGGCTGGGAATGATCCTTCTCGCAATTTACATTACCTACTCACCAACATCGCACCATTACATGATGATGGGACAGTATTATCTTGGTCTGCTTCCCTCTCTTTCCGGGATTGCTGGCATTATGTTACTTTTTGCAGGAGCTTATCTTATTCTCGTAAAAGGAGAGAGGGCTAAAATGGTTGCTGATCTGGAGGAAGGTTTGCAGGAGCCACCTGCAGTCGAAAACACAGAAACGAACCCGGTCGAGGACAGGCTCAAACTTGCCTCAAAGCTTCTCAACGATGATGAGGCGCTGGTGCTTGGGATAATAGCGGATAATGAGGGCATAACTCAGGACTCGCTCAGAGCGAGAACGGAGTTCTCGCACTCAAAAATATCGATGATAATTAAGAAGCTGGAGGAAAAAGACCTGATTTACAGGGAGAGGTTTGGAAAAACCTTCAAGCTATATCTGAGTGACTGGGTTAAAAATTGATGAGAAATTAAGTTTTACTGTGTCAGTGCTGGTAAGGAGAGGGAGCATAAGGGAAAAGTGAGTCGGTGAGGACTGCAAGCTGCAACATCAGGGACAGCTCTCAACTCCATAAAGCAGACACATTACCGGGTCGCATGAAAACAGATCTCCTGAATAAACAAGAGCACGATATCTGCAGCCACCTCTGCAATCGTCCATAAAGCTGCATGAGCATTTCAAATCTTCGATTTTCCAAATATGGTTCCTCTTCAATCTACTCCAGGACACCTCCAATCCTTCTCTGACATTCCCGACAGATTCATCAAAGAATCCGCATTTCTTAACAGATCCATCTGCATTTATCTCGCAGTAATGGGCTCCACAGCAGTATCCCGGACTGCTCACATGACCCAGATCTCCGAAACCGTAATCGGTCATGATTTTCCTGATTTCAATTTCTGACGGAATCAGTTCTTTTTCAGTAGTGGGCACGTCTATGCTCCACCTGATTATTTTTGTCTTCTCCAACAGTTTTCTCATCTTCTCAAATTCGTCAACGTTGTATTTCGTTATCATCGTCGATACACTCACGTCTGTTATTTCAGAGAGCAGTCTTATATTTTCAGCAACCTTCTCCCATCCAAGACCTCTGAGTTTTTTATGCCCCTTGAGCCCGTCGAGACTGATCTGTACCTCGTCAACAAGCTCAGAAATTTTCAGTGCCGTCTCTTTGTTTATCAGATAGCCGTTTGTAAGAAGAACGACTCTCAGAGGATACTTTCTTGAATATTCGAGAAATCTAAAAATTTCAGGGTGTAAAAGTGGCTCACCACCCGAGATTATCAGCTTTAACCCGCCAAGTCTGTAAAAGTCATCTACAGCTTTTTTGAACGTTTCAAAATCCATGAAAACGTCCTTCTGTTTCACATAACAGTGCTGACACTTCAGATTGCATTTCAATGTAATGTTCAAGAGCAGGTATCTCAGAGATGGTTCTTCCTGTTGATAGAATTCAATATCTCTGTGTTCAGAGCTCAGTTCAACGAGACCCTCTGACAGGAGGTATTTAAGGGTTTGACCGTCAATTTCCTGTCTTCTACCATCGCATTTCAATAAAAAATAAAAAGCTTCATCGTCTAACTCGTATAGCGTGTCAGATTTCGCATTGTAGGCGTAGAAATTATTTCCGAACTTCCTGAGCAGAGTTCTCTTTGCAAGACAGAGATACTGCAATTTCTATCTCCTCCAGTGTAAGTCGCCCCGTTTCAACAAAATATTTGAGAACTTTGAATCCTGCACACTCCAGGGCATCTCCGGGTTTGTAGAAATCGCATGCCAGGCAAATGGTCTCTCTGAAAATTCTATCAGCACGAGACATGGCACTTGCAGATTCCGGCCTTTCTCCTTTCAACCTTTTTTATTCTCACCATCATCACCCCCCTTTTGGCAACATTATTCTTTCAGGCTTGCCGCATATCCTACCTCCTGTACAGCCTGTATGTATTTCTCAACACTCTCATCTTCCGCAACCTCTATCTCTGCCTCGTTCAGGTTCACCTCGTTAACTCTGGCACCGGCCTTCTCAAGGGCGGCCTTAACTCTGGCTATGCAGTGCCCGCATGAGAGGCCGGACAGTTCCAGCTTCACCTTTTTCATACCATCACCTCCTTTCTTTTTATTTAACCCCTCCAGACCTGACAGGAGGAACATATCTTTTCATCAGCAGCGAGTTGGTAACAACGCTGACGCTGCTCATGGCCATTGCGAACCCGGCCCACTCGGGCCTGAACAGTATGCCGTAGAGTGGGTAGAGCAGTCCCGCAGCCATGGGAATCAGCACCGCATTGTAGATCAGAGCCCAGAAGATGTTCTGTTTGATCTTACCGAGGGTCTTTTCGCTGAGCTGTATTGCGGCAACAACGTCCTTCAGATCTTCCCTGATCAGAACTATATCGCCGCTTTCAATTGCGACGTCTGTCCCGCTGCCGATGGCTATACCGAGATCCGCCTGGGCAAGGGCGGGGGCATCGTTTATACCGTCACCGACGAAAGCAACTATCTCTCCATCCTGCTGCAGCCTTTTAATTTCCTCCGCCTTCTCATGGGGAAGGACCTCTGACAGAACGTGGTCTATTCCCAGTTGTCTGGCAATGGCTTCTGCCGTTCTTCTGTTGTCTCCTGTGATCATGGCCACCTTCTTTCCCATTCTGTGGAGCTCCTCAACAACCTCTGCTGCATCGTCCTTCAGGGTGTCGGCGATTCCAATAACACCGGCAACGCTTCCATTCAGGCTCAAAATTACTGCAGTCTTACCACCCTTTTCCAGATCCTGCAGTATCCCGTCCAGTTCATTTACCGCCACTCCGTTCTCAATCATCAGCTTTTTGTTTCCGACCAGAATTCTCTTGCCGTTTATCGAAGCTACCACTCCCTTTCCCGGCAGAACCTCGAACTTCTCCGGTTCATCAACCTCAATTCCTTCAATCTCAGCTCTTCTCACTATTGCCTCAGCTATTGGATGCTCACTCCTTCTCTCGGCTATGGCGGCAAGTCTGAGAACATCGTCTTTTCCCATACTGATGCTGACGACATCCGTTACCTCGGGTTTACCCCTCGTCAATGTTCCTGTCTTGTCAAACACAACCGTACTAACCTTTCCTGCAATCTCCAGAGCTTCACCATGCTTAATCAAAATCCCGAGCTCCGCCCCCTTTCCCATCCCAACCGCAAGCGCCGTTGGGGTGGCCAGACCAAAGGCACAGGGACAGGCCACGACCAGTACTGCTATAAGAGCTGTGAAGGCGAACAGAGAGGTTTGGCCGGCAATGAAGTACCAGTACACGAATGAGATAATGGCTATACTCAAAACTGTGGGAATGAAGTAGGACACTATTCTGTCTGCAATTCTCTGTATCTGCGGTCTGCTGCTCATCGCTTCCTCCACAACCTTTATGATCTGAGCTATCACTGTGTCTCTGCCAACCCTCGTTGCCCTCACCTTCAGCACACCATTTTTGTTTATTGTGCCTCCTATCACCTCATCTCCAGCACTCTTGAATTTTGGAACCGGTTCGCCCGTGATGGATGATTCGTCAACATAGCTTTCGCCTTCAACCACAACACCGTCCACGGGAATCATGTCTCCGGGCTTAACCACCACGATGTCCCCAACTCTGACACTTTCTGCTTCCACCTCCACCTCCTTTCCATCTCTCAGAACCACTGCCTTCTTTGCCTTCAATGCTGCAAGTTTCCTAATCGCCTCACCGGTTCTTGCTTTTGCCCTGGCTTCAAGCGTTCTTCCGAGAAGCAGGAAGGCGAGAAGCATCACCGATGTTTCATAGAACGTGTACTCCGGGGGAAGGACACCCACTGTCGAGAGTATGCTCGCTGCAAAGGCACTTCCCACACCCATTGAGTACATAACGTCCATGTTGAGCGTTCTGTGCCTTACCGATCTGAATGCTGAGAGGAACATCTCCCTTCCAGAGTACACCATAACTGCACTGGCGATGATCATCTGCAGAATGTCCGGAAGCGGAAGTTTGCCGTAATTAGCTATCAGCAAAAACGCTCCCGCCACAGCAGCGAAGTACAGTCTTCTTAATCTTCCCGACTCATTTTCTTCTTTCTCACTCTCCACCTCAAGAACTTTGTAACCGATCTCCTCTATTGCACTTTTGATATCCTCTGCACTGGTCAATCTCGGATCGAAAACAACTCTGGCTTTTTCAGTGGATAGGTTGACGGTAACACTTTTGACTCCTTCAATATGGCTGACACGTGTTTCTATTGACTTAACGCACATCGCACAGCTCATTCCGCCTATTCTGAAATCCAGAACTTCCTCTTCACTCACAATGATAAATATAGGCTGACAACTAAATAAGGTTAATTTTTAACAAAGTGTTAAATGAAGACGGATAAAATTTATATTTTGTCAAGTTTAAAAAATTGGCGATGAAACTCGACGAATACGATCTCAAAATTATCAACATGCTCAAGGAGAACGCAAGAATGAGTATATCTGAAATGGCCAAGGCTCTTAATCTTAGCAGGCAGACTGTAAAATCCAGAATAGAGCGACTTGAAAAGGAGGGTATAATTACGGGATATACAGTCATGCTGTCATCCGCTCTTGAAAACGACAGTTCAGTCTTTTTGATCGTTGAGGCTGAACTGGAGAAACTGGAGAAGGTGGAGGAAATTGTCGAGATAAACAGAATCACAAGCAGGAGGTATCTCATAAGAGTTTTAATAAACGATATGAACGAGCTTGCGAGAATTATAGAGAGGACCGGATTTGAGGTTCTTGAAATACTACCGGTAATAGAAAGAGTGGTAAGAGACAGACCTTTCAGGGCAAGAGTTCCATTCAAATGTGATTACTGCGGAAAGGAGGCTTTTGAGGAGCCTGTAATTTACAAATACCGCAATAAAGTCTATGTGCTCTGCTGCAAAACGTGCCTGCGAGAGTTCAAGACACTTATTTCCTAGGTATTTCGGGCATACCAGAAAAATTGCTGTTCCTGCAAACTTCAGGTTCGAAATCGGTAAGAAAATTTTAAGTTTGTCAACAACAAAAAAAGATGGGTGAGAGAGGATGGAAATGTTTCAGACTGCAGACTGGAAAAAGGAGAAGCACGTTCCCGTTATAGAGGTTGTTGGTGAGGCAGGAAAGAAGAGTCCGGTAGTGATAAAGGTGACAGTGGGAAAGGAAATTCCACATCCCAACACTACTGAACATCACATATCGTGGATAGAGCTGTTCTTCCTGCCTGATGGGGAAAGGTTTCCGTTCCAGATTGGAAGGGCTGAATTTCTGGCCCACGGCGCATCCACCGAAGGTGCCAATACAAGCACCGTGTACACCGAGCCGATAGCCCTTTTTACGTTCAGAACGGAGAAGGCCGGTAAGCTGATAGCCACATCTTACTGCAATATCCACGGATTGTGGAAAAATGAATACGAGCTGAGGTTTTAACTCAAAGATTTTCGCCGTACACAATAAAAATCGGATTCAACGGTCTGAAAGCCAGCCCTCCGGCAAGTTCATAGCTTTTCGCAATATTTACCGCTATAATCTCTCTGAAAATTCCAAGCTCCCTCATTTTTCTGGCAACCAGTGTTACAACCTCGATCCTCGCAGCATTCACAGCGATCCTCCGTGCATTGCAGATCTCAAGAATTTCTTCCACACCCCTGGTTCCGCCGATGAATACCAGATCCACGTCATATTCTTTTAAAAAGTCCTTTCCATCCATTTCCAAGATCACCACGTTCTCGAACCCCTCCAGATTTTTTCTCACATCCTCTGAAATTGTCAGGTCAATGGCAAAGACCTTCCTGACGTAGGGAGCAAAAAATCTGGTAACCGCACCACTTCCACATCCTATATCGGCAAAGACATCTTTCCTCGTGGGTTTCAACTTCGAAAATACCACACCTATCACTTCTTCTTTCGTAAATTTTCCCCTCTTTGTTTCTCCCATTCTATTCCTCCAGAATCTCCACATCAATCGGATATTTTTCCATCTTCTCCGCCATCCTTTCAACGTCATCGCACACAAAGAGAACGCAGTATCCCTCGATTGCTTTTAGAACGGCCCTTTCGAAGACAGCATTTCCACTTATAATCCTGAACGAACGCTCAATGCTGGCATCTCCGTTCTGCACGGCCACATAATCCACCTTTTTTACTGCATGATTGACCTGATCGCTCAGGATTACCTTTCCGAAGGCAAATGTTCTGATTCCGAGTTTTCTTGCAATCCTGTAGTTGAACTTTTCCCCGCTCCAGACTATTCTGCCATTCTCCATGAAGTAAAATCTGTCTCCAACAGCTTTGGCCAGATCAAGGTCGTGGGTTGAGACCACGACACCCTTCCCGTCACTTCTGAGTTTTTCGACAGTTTCCACAATCATCTCAAACCCATCACCATCCACATTGGCGGAGGGCTCATCCATAATGTAGTAATCGGAATTCATGGCCAGAGCTGAGGCTATTGCCAGCTTTCTCTTCTCACCACCACTTAACGTGCTGCAGAGTCTTTTTTCATACCCCTCTAGCCCAACAGCCTTCAGTGCATCTTTTACCACCTTTTCGAGATCATTCCCGCTCAATCCCAGATTTCTAGGTCCAAATGCTACATCCTGCCACACTGTTGGGGAAAGGATCTGGTCATCCGGATTTTGAAAGACGTAAAATACCTTCTTTCTCACTTTTAGAAGGCTTTTCCTGTCGTATTTTACTTCCTCTCCGTCAATCAATACCTTTCCGGACGATGGTTTCAGCAAACCGTTGAAATGCTTCAGTAAAGTTGTCTTACCGGCACCGTTCCTGCCCATCAAAACCGTAACCTTACCCTTTTCTGCTATGAAATCGATGCCATTCAAAACTTCCCTATCCCTGTAGCTGAACCTCAGCTTTACGGCCTGAATCAAAACAACCACCCTGCTGCCATCAGTCCGGTAATTATCAACACTGACAGCCAAACACCCCTGTTTTCTCCACCAAGCAATGGGTATTTTCCGTCATAACACCTGGTCTTCATTGCCTCATCCATTATCTCAGACCTGTTCATTGCACGTATGAAAGACGAAAATGCCAGCAAGGAAGTCGTTCTTACCATACATGAAGCACTCCTGTACCCCATTCTGACAGATGCTGCTGTATCCAGTCTGTAAATCTCTTCCATGAGAATCTGAATTGCTCGGTAAGCCAGAAACAGGATTTCGGTAATGAAACTGGGTATTCTAAGTTTTGATAAAGATGAAACGAACTCGGGAATGGATGTTGTTATCACGAGAAAACTCATTATTGTAAAGGATGCCAGACTCCTGAGAAAAGTTTGCATGGCAATCTGGGCACTCCTGTTGCTGATAACCAGGAAACCGATGCGAAAAATTGGTTTTCCCTCAACTGTGAAAAGAATCACCAGTAACCCAGCCATCAGAAAAAGTAGAGGAATCCTCAGGATTTTGATGTAACTTTTCCAGTCCGCATAAATGGACAGGGCTGCAAATACCGCTAGCGCCAGAATCTGGGAAGCAGCACCAAACTGGATAATGATCAGGGACAGCAAAGAAAAATAAACTTTTAGATTTCCGTCGATAATCTTCCTTGAATTCATCTGTACGATTTCCAGAGTGTCATGCATGGTTAAGTCCCCTGTAATACCCCAGGAAATAACCAATGATTAGAGCTCCAAACGCAGCCTGAAGGCTGAAAAGCATACTTTCGATCTCACTGCTTGGGGGCTCAAATACGGGACTGAACCAGGGCTGGTAGTCCGGGTTTATCTTGTTTATGGCATCTTCTGCCATGTCGTCGGCTCCGGCCCATTTCTCGGCGCTTACAATGGCTATTGAGGTTATGAGCAACACCAGAACTATAAGTGGCTTTTTCATGCCTTGACCACCTCGAGGACATCGCTTCTCACTTCAATAATGTAGCTCACGAGCATCACAGCAACTATGCCCTCAAGAATGGCGAGTGGTATCTGTGTAACTGCAAATATCCCCATGAATGTTGCAGCAGACTTCACTATCCCTGCGATACCAGAGGTACTCGGAAAAGCAAGTGCAAGTTGCAGGGACGTCACAACGTAGGTTACAAGATCAGAGACCATTGCGGCAAAGAAAACCGCTGCCTTCATATTTGCGTTTTTTAACGCCTTATACGCAACCCATCCTGCAAATGGCCCTACAATGCCCATTGATGCTGTATTTGCTCCAAGTGTGGTTATACCTCCGTGGGCAAGAAGCAGGGCCTGATAGAGAAGAACTATCATGGAGAGAAATGCCGTAACGGCAGGTCCGAAGAATACAACAGCTACACCTGTTCCTGTTGGATGCGAGCAGCTTCCCGTTACTGAGGGGAGTTTGAGTGCGGAGAGTACAAATATGAACCCTGCGGCTACTGCAATAAGGGATTTCAGTGTACTGTTTTCGTCCAGAAGTTTTTTGACCTTTATTGCACCGTAGACAACGACGGGCAGCGAGAATATATACCAGAATGCAGCCCATTCAACAGGGAGGTACCCCTCCATTATGTGCAAACACATCACCTCCAATTTTTTTGATTCTGACTCAAACAGTGTTTATTTAAGTTTTTTGGAATGAAAATAAAGACGATCTTACTACATAAACAGAGAAATTGTAAAATTAACTTTATTTCGAATTCAAAAAATTTTAAAAACTATTCCACACCCTTTGAAGTGTGAGGTATGAACAAAAACCCACCAGTGAAAGCATGGAATCTTCAGACTTCACATTAATGTTGCTACTTGGACTTCTGCCATCTCTGTCCACTATACGTTTGATTGCTAAAACGCAGGCTCGCCCCTCATTTCTGTTCGGTGGAGCCCTTCTCTCCATCGTATTGCTGATGACGTATCTGTCGTACAGGGCTTTCAGTCTTCCCGAGGCTTTCCACGGTAAGGAGGATTTCCTGCCAGGGTTTATAGCAACTGCAGGTATTCCAGTGTATTTGACAGATGTCTGCAGGTATGGGCTAAAAGGAAGGATCATGATTTCACCGAAGACGGGGGTGGTGAGTTGCTGTATGGGGTAGGTATAGGACTGACAGAAGGCCATCTCACTCTCAGGGCAATAGAAGTTATAAAGAAAGCTGATGAGGTTATAGTTCCGGGAAAGATGGCTTATGAAATCGTCAAGAGCATAAGAGAGCCTAGAATTGTCGAGTTTCCTATGGGAGATAGTGAGAACGTCGTCAAAAACCTTGCAAGGGAGATTTCAAATAGGGATGGGGAGAAAATTGCATTTTGCTGTCTTGGCGATCCTGTTTTTTACTCGACCTTCCATCATCTTGTAAATGAGGTCAG
The DNA here is from genome assembly GCF_016757965.1 of Archaeoglobus neptunius. Classification (NCBI taxonomy): domain Archaea; kingdom Methanobacteriati; phylum Methanobacteriota; class Archaeoglobi; order Archaeoglobales; family Archaeoglobaceae; genus Archaeoglobus; species Archaeoglobus neptunius. The sequence goes on from NZ_JAEKIW010000016.1 coordinate 23,393, forward strand.
AAAGCTGAACCCTGACCACAAAATTGAGATTGTGCCGGGAATAAGCAGCATATCGGTTGCACTGGCAAAAACAGAAACTTTTGTTGCAGATTCGGCCCTTATTACGACGCAGGATTTAGAGGATACCGGCGTTGCCGTTGTACTGAAGGTTAAGAAACCCAGAGAAATTAAGAAGGAGCTCATTTCAAAGGGTTTTTCTGATTTCATCCTTTTGGAGAGGATGTTTATGGATGGCGAGAGAGTTTATCAGGATATGCCTGACAAGGCTAGCTACTTCAGCGTTTTGATTGCAAGAAGGTGATGGAATGAAGGTTTACTTCGTCGGATTCGGACCCGGAAACGTTGAGCTGCTAACATTGAAGGCTTATAAACTACTGAAAGAGGCGGATTTAATAATCTACCCTGGATCGATCATCGATGAAGATTTTCTGCGGGAATTCAAGGCCGAAAAGGTGAACAGCCATGGTATGTCCCTTGAGGAGATTACAGAAACTATTGAAAGAAATTTGAGAAAAGGAAGAAAGGTAGTGAGGGTGCAGAGTGGCGACCCGTCAATTTTTGGGTCTGTCTGGGAGCAGATCAGAGAGCTGAGAAAGAGAGGAATTGAGTGTGAGATCATCCCGGGGGTTAGCAGTGTTTTCGCCTCAGCATCTTCCCTTGGAATAGAACTGACCTCCCCTCTAACAGAGGGGGTTGCGATTGTAAGACCGTCGGGTAAAACTCTGAAAAAAGATCATCTGGACGAGCTGGCCAGACTCCCCCTTACGCTGGTCATTCTGCTTGGAGTCGATAGGATAGAGTACATTGCAGAAAAGATTGCAGGGGTTAGGGGATGGGATGAACCGTGTGCAGTTGTGTTTCATGCTTCACGGAAGGATGAGGTTAGAATAGTATCGAATCTCGGAAAAATTGCCGACGAGGTGAGGAAAAGGGGGATTAAGAGGACAGCCACGATAATTGTTGGAAAGGTTGTAGAGGGGTACAATGAGAGGTCATATCTCTACTCGTAAAATTGCCATCCTCTGCTTTAAAAAGGATAGAGATAAGCTCAAACCGCTAAAGGATATTCTTGATGAGAGATATTCTGCCGAGTTCATCTACTACTCGCAAGATATCTGGGATTCTCTCCTAAATTACGGGTGCATAATCGCATACCTGGCTGCAGGTATTGTCGTGAGAGGGTTATGCGGAAAATTGAAGGGAAAATGGGTCGATCCTGCCGTCATCGTTCTGGACAAGCCCTTAAAACATGCCGTTGTGCTGATGGGCGGACATCATGGCGGCAACGAAGTAGCGAGAGTTCTTGAGTCCGCAGGTATTGAGGCTGTGATAACAACTGCCATGGAGTTTTCTCACGGTCTAAGTGTTGGTGTAGGGTTCAGAAGGGATGTGGAAGCGGAAGATATCATAAGGGCCATAAATCTCGCTCTTGAAGAGGTGGGTGCAGGAATTGAGGACGTCAGGGTAATCGCAACAGTAGAGGCGAAAAAGGGGAGTGTGATCGTGGATGTTGCAGACAGGTTCAAGAGACCGCTCATTTTTGTCAGCGCAGAAGAGATAAACGCAATGGACATCAGAGAAACTGAGGCGGTAAAAATCGGAGTCAGAAACGTTGCAGAGGCCTGTGCGATTTTTAGCTCCAATACCGGAGAGCTTTTGCTACCTAAAAGAGTTTACGGAGGTGTCACCGTTGCCATTGCGAGGTAAGCTGTATGTGGTTGGTATAGGTCCCGGAAGCAGGGCCATGATGACGCTGAGGGCAATGGAGGCCATAAGAGAATCCGAGTATGTGGTGGGTTACAGAACCTATGTTGAGAGGATTTCTGATTTAGCTGAAGAAAAAAAGGTTATAACAACACCGATGAGAAAAGAGCTGGAGAGAGTCAGGATCGCAGTTGAGCTTGCAAAAAACCACGTCGTCTCACTGATAAGTGGAGGAGATCCGTCTATATACGGAATTTTACCGCTGGTAGTGGAGTATGTGGTGGAAAACGGGATAAATATAGAAATAGAAGCAATTCCTGGAGTTACGGCGGTTTCTGCTGCATCCTCTTTGCTTGGATCTCCGATTTGCGGAGATTTTGCGGTTGTAAGTTTGAGCGATTTACTGATTCCATGGTATGTCGTAGAGCAGAGACTTATCCACGCCTTGAACGGAAATTTCGTTATAGCGATCTACAACCCTTCAAGCAGAAGAAGGAAGAGAAATCTCAGAAGAGCTGTGGAACTGATCAGAAAGTTCAGAGGCGATGTAACGGTCGGAGTTGTGAAAAATGCATACAGAGAGAGTCAAAAGGTAGAAATCAAAAGACTTTCTGAAATTGATGATGTGGATATGAGCACGATCCTCATCGTTGGAAACTCGGAGACCAGAGTTGTGGGCGGAACAATGTTCACTCCGAGGGGATATTCAAGGAAGTACGGGGTGGTGAGAAAGGAAGAGGTACCGAGGATGGGTGCGGTGACTGAAGAAGCCAGGGAGATTGCAAGGAGGAGCGAGGAGATACTGAAAGGTTTTCATGGTGAAGACGGGCTCAGGGGGGATATAGTAAGGAGATGCATAGCTACAACTGGAGATGTCGGGATAAAGGATTTTCTGAGATTTGTGGGAGATACAGAGGAGGGAGTAAGGGCGATAAAGGAGGGTTGCAGGATTATAACCGATGTCCACATGGTCAGGGTGGGGTTAAGGAGAGAGGCAATTTCCGCAGTTGACTTCGCCGATGGCAGTGAAACCAAAACAGCATCCGGGTTGAAAAGAATTAAAGAGCTTGTAAGGGACAGCGTAGTTGCAATCGGCAACTCCCCATCTGCTGCTCTGGCTTTGTGTGATATTGCCAGTAGGTATCCGCCAAGGTTCATTGTAGCCACTCCTGTCGGTTTCGTTAATGCCGCTGAGTCCAAAGAGATGATCAGACGCCTTGATATCCCGTCCGTGACGACTGAGGGGGCGAGAGGTGGTAGCGGCATCTGTGTGGCGATAGTCAACTGTTTGATTGAGCATGCTGAGAGACCCGATTGAGCTTTACGAGTACCCCCGGGAGTGGCACAACTGCGATGAAGAAATAGTGAGAAAGGTAAAATCAGGACTTTACATCCTTACGGAGGACGGATTTTTGAGGAGGGGAATAACAACCGGTACTACAGCGTCTGCGGCCGTGGTGGCTGCGATATCTTCTTTGTACGAAGATGTTAAGAAAGTAAAGATCACCACACCGGCAGGTATACCTGTGGATGTTAAGGTGGAGGTGGCTGGCGGGGGTTTTGCGAGGGTGAGAAAGTTCTCCGGAGACCACGAATTCGATGTGACCGATGGACTTGTTATTGAGGCAGAGGTAACGGATGGCAGGGGGGTGAAATTCGGAGAAGGAGTGGGAGAATTCGTTAGGGGAGAAATAAAAAGAAAGGCTGTGAGTAAATCTGCTCTGATGCAGATTCAGGAGAATTTTCTAAGTTGTTCAAGAAAGTACGGTTTTACAGGGGGAGTAATGGTTTCAATACCCGAGGGCAGGAAAATTGCAATGAAAACTGGCAATAAAAGGGCTGGCGTAGAGGGTGGGATCTCGATACTCGGCACTACCGGGTTTGTGGAACCGTGGTGCAGGAGGCTTGTGGAAACCAAGCTCAAGATTGCAATGCAGTATGAAAAAATCACGATTACAACAGGTAGAAAGGCGTGGCTTTACTCTATCAGGAAATTTCCTGAATATCAGCCTTTTGTGTTCGGTGTTCATATCGATGAGGCTCTGGAACATCCGGGGGAGAAGGTAGTGGTTGGATTTCCGGGCATATTGTCAATATGGGCAGGGGGGAGAGACAAAATTTGGGAGAAGTGTAAAAAAGCGGGTGTAAGGGTGGAGGTAATCGGGGATGATCTGGATAATTGGATCTGGAATATGCAAAAAGCAGGTAACTGAGAGAGCTGCGGAATTAATACGGCAGGCCGACATCATCTGCGGTAGCAAAAGAGCCATCGATATTGTTGGGGTGAAAGATGATAGGGTCAGGATTCTGAGAAAATTCAGTATGCAGGAGTTTGAGAGGTTGCTGGAAGAGGCCGCAGGCAGAAAGGTTGTAATCATCTCAACCGGTGACCCAATGGTTGCCGGGCTTGGCAGAATGCTGAGGGATTACGACGTCATTATAGAGCCAGGAATCTCGAGTGTACAGGTTGCCTTATCCAGGTTGAAGGTGGATCTGACGGAAGTCGCCGTTGTTGACTGCCATGCTAGGGAGTTTGATGAGGAGCTGTTTGAACTGGTAAGGTACAGACATCTGCTAATTTTGGCAGACAGAGGATTTGCCATTTCGAAGCTTGGAAGGAGAAGAGTTGTGATTCTCGAAAATCTGTGTATGGGTGGTGAGAGAGTTTGGGAGGGCATGGCTGTTGATGGAGAAATCATGTCTGACCATGCCATCGTATTTGTTGAGAAGGAGGTGGTAGGATGAGGAAAGGTTTGCTTATTGTGGGCCATGGAAGCCAGCTCAATCATTACAGGAAGGTTATGGAGTTGCATAAAAAGAGAATTGAAGAAAGCGGCGCATTTGATGTGGTCAAAATCGCTTTTGCTGCAAGAAAAAGGAGACCAATGCCTGACGAGGCGATAAGGGAAATGGACTGCGATATAGTCTTTGTTGTCCCCCTTTTCATCTCTTACGGGCTTCATGTAACCGAAGATCTGCCTGACATGCTCGGATTTACGCATGGGGAGGGAATCAAAGAGGGCGAGTTCGATGGAAAGAAGGTTGTAATCTGTGAGCCAATTGGAGAGGACTATTTCGTTACATATGCTATCCTCAACTCGGTATTCAGGATAGGGAGGGAGAAAAAATGACAACGGTTGCGATGTGGAGCGGTGGGAAGGACAGCTGTCTCGCAGTGTGGAGAGCTCTGAAGGAGGAGGAAGTGAACCATCTGATCTGCATGATGCAGCATGGAAAGGCAAGGGCACATGGTATCAATGCAGAGGTTGTAAAAGCACAGGAAAAATGCATCGGGATAAACATGGTGCTCGAGGAGACAACCTGGGAGGAATACGAAAGAAGACTGAAGAGTCTGTTTGGGAGACTCGGAGTCAGAAAAGCGATATTTGGCGACATTTATCTTGAAGAGCATAAACTCTGGATTGAGAGAGTCTGTAGTGAGGTGGATGTTAGGCCAGTTTTCCCACTGTGGGGTGAGAACACCAGAAATCTGGCTGAAGAGTTCATAAATGCTGGGTTTGAGGCGTACGTCATCGCTGCGAAGAAGGAGTTCAGGGATCTGCTTGGCAGAAGGTTTGACAGCGATCTTGTAGATGAATTGATCAGGAGAAACATCGACCCATGCGGTGAGGATGGAGAATTCCACACACTTGTCGTTGATGGGCCACTGTTCAGGAGAAGGCTTGAATTCAGCTTTACCGAACCGTTTGAAAGCGAAAAATACTGGCATTTCGGGATAAAAGTTTAGCTGGCTAAATGACGGACAGGTGGTTTCATGGTGTGAAGCCAGTTAAACACTCTACTGCTTTCTGGGCATCATTAATTTGGCTTTGATACCATCAGGCGGTGAGCTGTGAAATGTGGACGGCCAGTTTCCCGTTTAATCGCTCGATGACTATGGCCGCACCTCCGGTAAGTCTCTCTATGCATAGGCACCTCTCATCTTTGACCTTGCCATCCACGACGACCTTCACACCCTGTATCTCCCGGCCTCGTTTGTTATCGGTTTGGAATCTATCCACTCCTTCGGACCTACGGTGTGGTTAGCTCTGTATATGATCTCCCCGCTTCCGGCTTTTGCTATCTCAATGTAAACGGTATGGCTTGCGTTATCTCTGTTGTGGATGCTGTAGTCGAGAGGGCCGACTGGAGCGGTGTAATACTCGATACTCACAAGGATGTACCCGACTACATAGGTCAAAACCGGAAAGATGAGGATTTGAATGACCGGCAGTACTGTAAACGCAACAAGTGTGATTTTTATCCTCTCATTCATAGTTTCACCGCAATAAATAATAAATTTTTATTTTACATTCCAAGGACTATGTGGGCCCCAGACACCAAACATGACCTCAACACCATGGTAGAGGCACCACTTCTCTGTCCCGAGCCAGGCATAGAAGTAGTTCATCACACACTCTCCTTGACACTGATCTGTGCACTCTCCGTCTTCAGCATCAAAATTGTGTGAAATTTCATGTTGCACAGCAGCATCGTTTGGATAATTTGGGAACCAGGGCGGCCTACTTTCCGCAACGACAGAATGGTACAATCTATCCGAGCTATGGCTTTGTAGTAATCACTGTACCCAACCCACCCTATTACCACGGTATTGTAAGTTCCGTGATCAATATCACTCTCGAAATCTTAAAGTGAGGGCGAAAGATTGTAATCTACCCCGCTCGCATCCCAGCAGTTGTAGCAGCCACCACGTATGATGTCAACAAAAAAATCACGCTCAAAAGGCTCAGTTCCGGAAACAACGTCATCCCAGTGTACACCTCCTGCCGGAGCGTGCTGATCGTCGCTGGCTGAGTACGTGATCACAAATATCTTCCCGTTCTCATCAGCGTAGGGTGGGCTAAGGGGGTTACCGGGACCGCTGCATCCCTTACCGTCTGCAAAGCAGGCTCTGTCAAACACGAGCTCTCCTTCAGCAGCGAGTTTTCTCATCTCATCGACACTCAGCTTCTTACCTGTCTCTTCTGGAAGGTAGCCGTATTTTTTCTTGAACTCTTCTTTGAGCTTTTCGTCAAGTTTGGATGCCATTTCACCTCCGATGATCAGATTATAGTCGGGGTGCAGCTTTTTCAGCAACTTCAGAATTTTCCGCTACGAGTATCTTGGCTTTCATGTCGTTTTAAGTTCATCAACGGTCAACTCACCATCTTCGAGAGCTTTTTCCACAGTTTCACGGATCTTGTCATCTTTAATTTCGCCAATCTCAATCAGATCGGATCTGTTCTCGAATGTTGCCGAAACCACGGCTATGGACACTGCAAGCAATACGATCATTGCCTTTTTTATCATGCAAATTCCAATGTTTACATGAAGCGGAGAAATAAAACTGGGAAATTTTTCAGATTGGAATGTTCAAACCGTTCAAAACCAAAGCATTAGTGTTGTTCAATCGTTCAATAAGCGCCGAGGAGGGGCGCAGTGACGTAAATACCCAAATGGAGAGGTTTGGTTGAGGAGTGAAATTATTTCAGGATACAGAGGCTTATGAGGAGCTCACAGGATTTTTGGCTTGTGAATTTCGGACAGAATTCACGACGGACATATACGAACCTGACGAAAGTCCAGACTGGGGTCCCGAAGAGGAGATGCTCACGTCTGGGCGTCGTTTCGAGAAGAAGGAGTTTAGGGAGCCGTATTCTGCTACGGAAATGGGGCTCATTTACGTAAATCCAGCCGGACCTGGAGGAGTGTCTGATCCAAAAAGGTCCGCTGAGGAAATACGGTACATTTTTGCCAGGATGGGAATAAACGATGAGGAGACAGTTGCGTTAATAGGAGGAGGTCACGCATATCTCACACCCAGCTTTTCGGTTCAAAAAATTAGGGCAATACAGCAACGATTCGTCCGTCAACTTCTCCCGAATCTTTAATCCCGTCATACTCAACCGCGTATTTACCATGAAGCCTGTAAACCGGCAGTATGCCGTCTGGAGTGATTGTGTAAACGAGCGAGACATTGGTGATCGTTAGCTTCGTGAAGGCGATGTTGCTTAAATACCAGTCATCCGCCTTGACATCCCCCTTAACCCTTTCAGCCAGCTTTTCCGGGATGTCCACGACCGGAAGAACTTTATACCTGCCTTTGGGCTGAACATCCTTTAGGAGCAACCCTTCGACACTTCTAACCCCAGCTTTGTCGAATTTCACAAACACGCCGATGTTGGATGAAAAGCCGTTAAAGGTTCTGGCGAAGAAAGTTCCGTGCTCCTTTTTGATTTCTTTATATTCATAATCGAGCAATCCCGAGCTTTTGAGAAAAGTTGTTGCCTCCCTCGGGGTTTTGAAGATCACCCTGAAATATCCAGTTGATGCGTAGTACTCGAAATTCAATTTATCGTCATTGTAAAGATAGGCCTTCGTAACTTTGTTGTAGTACAGTTTGTCTGCAGACACACCAAAAGATTTAGCCATCCTGAACACTTCATCCGGTTTCTGGTAAACTTCGTAGCTGTACACTTCGATCGTCTCTGGCACCTTCAGATTTTTGACGTTTTCAACCAGCTCAATCGTGAACGGGAAAGGGTTTTTGTCCTTCACCTCTATCACACTTCCGTTCGGAAGATTGTAGTAAACCACCGGTCTCAGTATCGCAGTTTTTTCTGGATCGATAAGGTTGAACTGTTCGGCATCTGGAAAGGGCAGAAAGTGGAAGGTCAAAATAGCCAGTGCAACAACCACAATTGCAACGATAATGTGCTTCTGCATGTTCTCACCCTACCCAGCCCGTAACGATTATCTTTTCCCCATCAACCGGCACTCTTTCTAAGCTGTACAGATAGTTGTTTTCAAGTACATCTGAGTTCTCGGCTATGATCCTCGCCCTGTTATTGTTATGCACACCGTCCGCCTTGAGAAATGTGCTGAAAAACGCATTCTCGACCTTCTCTCTACTATAACCACCTGTCCCCGTCAATCTGTAAGCCAATTCCGGAAAATCGGCGTTACTGATTGTTGCGGTGCTGGCGAAACCTAAAACCATGTGTATTCCCTGCAAAGATTGGAGCCACTCCGTAACATACTCATCCTCCAGAATGCTGCACTGTATTATGAAGGTCCACACACTGTATCCAAAACCATCTGGACTGGAATAACCCAGTCTAATATCATCTGGAACTGCACAGCCTTTGTCTGCAAATCCTATTGCACTCTTTTTTGTACCATCTGGATAAACTACAACGCAACCATGCCCCAGCACTAAGGACAACTCTGTCCAGTCGGCGTAATTGTTGTCTCTCCCACCATTTTCTTCCTCAGTCCACATATATGGTCCGACTTTTGGGTAATCTCTTAAAAAGTGTTGAATCCATCCAGTTTCATCTGATATTATCTCTACGAACTGTCTTATACTGTTGAACCATACATCATTTGGGTCTTCTGAGAAAGACATCGCCGCTCCAACATCGTAAGCTAATGTCGTTACCTATATTACATAAGATTGCCAACATTGCGATGCATACCTTAACTCTCCCGGTCACGTCACCACCCTGATACCTGTTAACTTTATGCTATTTAAAATTATCGTTAAGCTTTTATTTTAACATTAAGTAAAATGTTGAACGTTAAGGTGTTAGCTGAACGTTAAGCGATCTGCTTAACAGCGGTAATCTACATCCGCAGGATAGCAGTTCAACTCCCTGAACAGACGGAGCACTTACATTATGCTAAAAAGTTACCACAACCAAAAATCAGCCGCAGGCCTGCTCGAACAGCACATCCACATCACTTCCATTTAACCCGTAGCAGTACCATCCCTCCCTGAGAACAGCAATAACGCCCATCTTCCCGCTCTTGAATATCAGAACCTTTTTGACGTCTCCTGACTTGTACTCTACCTCAATCCACCCCGTGTTGTTCTTCAGCCACTTGTAGTACTCGTCATCTATCATCAGCGTCAGAATGCCGAGATCTTTCGACAGTGCATCATCGACGAAGTTCAGGACGACATCCTTTTTAGGATCACACAGGTTCGATGACACCTTCACGTTTTCGGATCCGTGCATTACTACCAGTGCTATTAAGCCAAACGCCAAGCTCAGGCCAACCAAAATTAAAAGATGTTTAGCCTTCACCGCTCGTGACCTCCTCGAGTTCCGAGATCGGTACGGCTGGAACGATCTTTCCGATTTCCACTCCCTCATGCACGCATCTGATGGCGTAAGCCGGGTAGATGTATGTTCTGTCACCCTCCGGCAGCGGGACGAAGTAGACGAGTTCGATTGACTTAACATTGCACCCCTTCAACTCCTTTACTGCGACATCTCTGTCCAGTATCCCGACCTTTCCCACAGCCTTCACGTTCCACAACTGGGTTATCACTCCACTCACACCGTTACCGCTGAAGTACACCCTAACCTTTGCCCCCGGACCGAAGAGCTTGATTCCTTTGTAGTACATCTGGAAGTTCACGTGTTTGTTTGTTATACACTTCCTGATGGTTCCGTTTCTGTACGCGAAAATCTTTCCGTCCTCTGCGATTCCACTGAACTCGTAGCTGAGTTTCGGCTCCAGCTTTAGTTTGGCCAGATAGTTTCTGGCAGCAGATGCGTAATCAACCTCGTCGAAGTCTTCGCACTCGAACGCATCTTTGGAGAAGTACTTCAGGTACCCCTGTTTGTATTCAAAAACATCTGACTTCTCTACGCCAAGCTTATCGGAAAGTTCTTCAGCGCTGATATCTGGTGGTAGTATTACCAAAACTTCCATTTCTTTGCTTTCGCCCCAATAATTTCCAGCAGCAACCACTACAAGCAGCAAGCAGAGCGCAAGTCCGGCAACGAACTTCCTCATTCTACCACCTCAGCACTCCCAGTAGCCATACACTAAGCAGGAAGGCGGATTTTCATCGTCTCCAACACTTCCGAATCCCGGGAGGTAGTCGTTCTGGTTGCTGCATGTGGATATGTAAGCTGCTCTAACGTTGCTTCCGTGTCCGTTGTATTCCTCCACCCACTCTACTCCTACTTCTCTGTTATTTGTGTCGTCTGCCATCGCAGTTGTCAAAATCGCTGGTACAACTAATATGACGATCCAAATCTTCGGTCTTTTGACCGTATCACTACCCAGATATATGTTCACAATGTAGCATATAAATCTATCGTTAAGCTTTTATTTTAACATTAAGTAAAATGCTGAACGTTAAGCGATCTGCTTAATCACTATGGCACTCACATGCTCTGGGAGTTCAAGGATCTCCGAAACTGCTGCTTCGTCAAAAGCACCAATCCACACAACCTCTAATAACTTTACATCCGAACAAATCTGCAACGTGAGGAAGCTACCAACAAGGATATACTGAGAATATTGAAGCTATGGCTCAAATGAAAGAGAAGAGCTGATAAATTTGGTTCAGTTGATGCAGTTGTAAGATGGCATAATGAAGTTAAGCCCCACAGAAGTCTGGATGGGATGAGCCATGCAATGTGTTCTGGTATAAGCTTTCATAGATTATGTGGTTTGTAAGGAGGTGGTTTGGTGAAGAGAAAGTGTAAAATTCAATCAGACCCCGTCCGCATACAGTTCGTGCTCGTATATTCACGGTAACACACCTCCCAAGGCAATATACACGAAACTCGAAATCGTATTCGCGAGAATCCAAGAGACGGACAAGGTCTTTTTATCCACGCTGAGAAATGCTAATGACGAAAGACTGGCAAGAACTAATCCTTCAACAGCGCAGATAAACCCCAGCAGAAAGTAGGAAGTCAAATCTGCTGGTACTGAAAACGTCTTGTAAAGCGTGTATGGAATTCTGGATGCAAACACAAGGATGAGAAGCGAGAGAAAATCAGTTAACACGAGTAATATTGTGATGGGTGGAAGTCTTCTATCGTTGAATTCCGCATTAAACAGCCGCGAATATACCAGCAGAAAGAGTGTGTTGACAACGTAGGATGACGATGGTAGTAAAGCCACGTAAACAGCAAATGGAAGCGGGATTGCAGGGATTAAAAAGTTGAAGAGCATAAATTTCACTTAAATGTATATGTTGCAGTTCCCAACCTCCCTGTCCAAATCACAGAACCATGCGGCGTTGTTCGCTTCGACTCTTGCCCAGACACTCCTCTATGCACTTTGCACTGTAGCATTTCTTTGCTACCAATTCCCCCTCAACCACCGTCCAGCCTGCCACAACTTCTACATCCACAACATCCTGATAGCACTCCCACCATTTGACCTTCTTCTTCCAAATTCCCCTCTCCTCCCACCACTCATTGTAGCCAACGAGCCTGATCTTGATTGATGTGTTGCAGGTGGAGTAGATGTAGGTGGTGTAGGCACTCCCTCCTCCGAACCTCGGACGGAGTAGGAAGGCGTTGCTGAGATTTATCGGCTTCTCTGAGAGTGCGTACGCCTCAAAATCACCCTCTATTTTAAGCATTCTCCCGTATTTGGTGTCAACGATCGACCAGTTCTTAGGAGCGTTGACGACGTCGGCAAACTCCAACACCCTGCCATCTCTGGCCGGAATCGGAACGTAGAGTGTGCAGTTTTTCTCGCCTACTTCAACTTTGTACACGTACACTTTGAAGATTGCTCTGGCAGATATCAATTCGTCCGCCTCTGATGCGTAGTAGCTCACCGCAAAGATTGTAGCGAAGGCGAGGGCGGAGAGTACGGACATTACAGCGTACTTTCTCCTCGAGCTCATTCTATCATCTTCGGATGTGCGATGAACACCTCGCCGTGAAGCTGCAGGGCGATTACGTCGAGGATCAAGCCCGCGATGACCCAGAAGATGATGACTTCCAAGTGGTTGCACTTTTTGTAGGCGAGGCTGGCGGCGACGCCAAGGATCGCGTTCACTGGGATGCCAAGAAATGTTGCAGCCACCTTTTCCGAAAGCACCCGGCCGAGCGCTATGAGCGGGTAGGTAGTCGCAACCATGACTGCGAAGTGAACGAAGATTGTTACCGCGAGGACAGCGGGCAAGCGTTTTGTTTGTAGCTCGACATTTCTGATGGCTGCGAAGGCTGTGATAAACGATGTGTAGAGGAGCGCTATCGAGATGGCGTAGATCACCACGCCCGCTCCGCCAATCAGATTAAGGAAGTTGGATAAGTATATCTCGAGCAGCATGGTCAGATGTAGATGTTACAGTAACCTTTTTCGCTGTCGAGGTTGCAGTCCTTCTTCCAAACAGCCGTGTTCGCTGCGATCCTCGCCTCGTGGGCTGTTTTCTGATAGGCTACGTTAACGTTCCCTGTCGCCCAGTCCCAGAACCTGCCGGCCCAGTCTGCACAGGCCGAATACCCCCACCAGTACTGGATGTCCGCTATCTCGCCAGATGCACCTATAACACATCCCACTCCGTTCTGAGCAAGCCTGTCCCCAAAGCTGTTTCCACCAGCGTAGCATGCTGAGACCACGAAGAGTCTTGTCTGCCTGTTGTTTGCTATGTCATTCGTGCAGTATGTACTGCTGCTTCCAGTCCCTCCCAGAGCTATGCAGTAGCGGTTTCCATGTCCGGAGTAGTAAACTGCTTCAAAATGGCCAAGAATGTAGTTCACGGTGCTGTCACTACTTACTACATCGTAATCATCTGCATCGTCATCCCACGACCAAGGATACCAGTAACTATACGAAGTCTCCATCGAAGCTTCAGCAGCGTCAATGTCGTCCTTGCACATTTCGTCGTCAGCTCTGAAAACAGCCCCCTGATCATTGTCTATTCCTTTCGAATCTGCCTTGGACTTAATTTCTCCCACCCAAACCTCGCGCTCAAGCTTTCCGAAATCCACCGTCGTTTTATACTTCTCCGCCATAATCCTCTTCATTTCATCGCTCACGATTTTTCCACTAACAGCATCCACAGCATCACCGTCGGTAAACCACACGACACCGAAGCCGGGAACTATGTAGAGCTTCGCATCTCTCGCTTTTGCGATTTTCAGAACCTCTTCCTTCTTCAGTTTAACGACTTGTTCAACCTTTACTTCTTCGACGGGTATCTTCCTGTAAGCTGCGATCTTGCCCGTCATCCTGTTCACAACAACGTAGCAGTCCTCGCCGAAAACGGCTATTCCATTAACCCGTCTCTCAAATTGAATGTCGTAGTCGTAAGGATTTTCAGTAACCCTGACGAGCGTGTAAGCTTCACCACACAGCTCTTCAGCCATCTCAATCGCCTCATCCTTCGTTATGGATGGTTTGCCATCCAGATTCTCGTTGATGGCTGTGTGGTTGAAGTAGAGGATCGTCTGGTTGGTTCTCATATCGACAAGCATGTAGCCGTGCTCGTTCGTGATAGCTTTAACGGGAATTCCTGCGTAAAAGTCCGTTTTTGTTGCCAGTGCATTTGGCACGGCTACGAGCGCCAGTATAATCAGTCCCAACTTCGCTTTATTCATGATCACACATAGCATAGCGAGAACTTAAATTTTTCGTTAAGCTTTTATTTTAACATTAAGTAAAATGCTGAACGTTAAGCGAATTACTTAACGTTCAGCTAATCACTTAATTTCCCGCGATATCGACCTGTAATATTCAAAGAGCCTCAAGCCCCATCTCACAGCATCTTCCGTCCTGCAAATCAGGATGTTCTGGGCATCGTAAACCCCGTCAAGCCTGTACAAGGCTAAAGCAAAGCCTCTTTCAGCCACAACGAAAGCGAGTCTGACGTTATCGCAGACGTACATTTTTCCCCGCTTTAGGAACTCGTTCAGCTTGGCTTTAGCTCTCTCAACCACTACATTGAAAACGTCCTTGGTTAAGACCAGTTCCACATTTCTGCCATCAGTCAGACTTGCGAAAAACTCTGGAAACCTCTCGTGATATACTGACGACAGACCCTTGACCCAGTCTGAGTCAGCTAAAATTCCCTCTACTTCCCCGAGCTCGTAGGGATTCTCTCTCACGTTTATCCGGCATCCGTCGAGCATGTAGATGTTCTCAAATATCTCCGTCGGGATCGCTGATAACTCGTGTTCAATGAAAAATCTTCCTGCAGCCTTGACAACCCGTTCAAACTTCTCCAATCTCGTGCCGAATTCAAATAAGATCTGTCCCAGCTTGGACGTCCTGTAAACTCCACTTCTCATCCTTTCCACGAGTCCGAGCTCCAGTAGGGGCTTGAGGTGGTGCAGCGTCGCCTGCTTTGATTTACCAATCAGCTCCGACAGCTCGCCAAGGTTTCTGGGATTTCTCAGCAACCACAGCATCTCGATTTTTGGTGGTCCAAGGGGCATTGATCTTAGTTGTGAACAAAACTTATAATTTTTGCTGACAAGTGTCAAAGTCCGGCACCGCTACCACTCACTGCCTGCTGACGATCATTGGGTATTTTACCACAGCAATACTCGCATCCTTCCCGTGCTGCTCCTGAGCCATCTCTACAGCGTCCTCAACTGTGGGTGCGTGAAGGAATCCAATGTGCTCTGCGAGCTTCGGATTCTCGATTCCTGCCACAATTACCCTTCCAGCATGTTTCAGCCTTTTAAGCGGGAAAGTCGCCATCAGGCCGTGAACGGGATGGAAGGAGTAGTGGTTGCGGTATTTTGAAATGTATTCGGTGTGACTGGCAAAGTGGTTTTCGTATCTCTCCATGATTTCGTACGGATCCCTCAGATCACCAAGTATCTCCCAGATCTCGGGATATGGGGCATGGGCTGTCCTGTCCCACTGATCGGGACATGGGGTGGCAAGGATAACATCGCAGCCTTTCTTTCCCAGTCCCTCCACTACTCCACCGAGATAGCCCAGACCCGTTGAAAGCAGTGTTAGTACGGGGTTCATCTTTGAAAAGGCCGCATACGGACTCCACTCTGGAACTCCATAGCACACGACATCTACCTTTTCCTTGAGCAGATCCCTTCGCCTCTTAGCTCTCCTCCTCCAGATTTTCAGAACCTCCTCTCTGCACCTGTCAATGGTTCCGGAAAACACAGCGTGAACCTGAAGAGGATTTGCCATAACAGTCTCAATCTTGAAAATGTCCCTCCTTATTTCGGACTTAACGACCTCACCCATTCTGTTCAGGATATCGTGCATCATGTTTCTCTCAGCAGACATGGACATGTAGTCCGGAGTGTGGTGGCACCGTATTGTCTCCCATGTGGCAAGACCAACGCAGATGGACTTCCACCCACCGTTGAAGGCAGATGCGAAGGTGTTGACGTATATGGTGAGATCGGAGTCAGCAACGGCCCTGTTTATCTCCACGGGATAACCGTCTTGAGTTTCTCCAAGCTTCACGATTCTCCTCCTATCCTCGGCGTCGTGACAGTAAATTCTGCCTGAGAACATCTTCACCACATCACCGAGTATTTTTTCAACCTCCCATATTCTGAACTTCCTGTGAAGAGCATTGGCACATAGAAGGCTGACGTCCTTCATATCAACTCCTGCGGCCTTCAGTTCTCTGACAGTTGCTTTCAGTGCAGTGTTCCACACAGGAGCATAGCAGGGCACTGTAGGATCGTCAAAGGCAATGGTAATTTTCCATCCTTTCTTTGCCACATTTCTGAGCGGCTCGGTATCAAGGGGGTAACTGATGCCGTTTAATATCTCCTTTTCCTGGTTCTCTACAGGGCTGAGCTTTGAAAACCCGTATCCGGGAGATATGGTCTTTGCATGTTCGGGAAATTCCGCCTCAACCCATCGATTCCCGAAAGGCAGCGAAATTTTCATGAAAAATATTTACAGAGTAGAAGATTAAACTTTCGGAACATCTTTAGCCTGGAAACATTCAGTCTTGATATCGACACCAAAAACTTATTATTTCTGGGTGAAGAATTGAAATCATGTCACTACGAGAGAAAGTGGAAGAGGTTGTCGAGAAGGACATAAGACCCGCTCTGATGAGAGATGGAGGAAACATCGCAGTAGTTGATGTTGACGAGGAAACTGGCACAGTAAAAATTCAGCTTCTGGGTGCATGCGGCGGATGCCCGATGTCAATGATCACTCTCACGGCATTCGTTGAGAGGCATCTCAGGACCAAGGTTCCGGAAGTCAAGAAAATAGTACCTGTTTAATATGATAAGGCTGATCGAGCCTTTGAAGAAGGTAATTTTAGAGGATACTGTATACGAGTGTGAGGAAGTTCAGGAACAGCTTTTTGGTGGGTTCTGTGACTGCGGGGGACTGATGTTTCAGAAACTATGGTTCGAGAAGAATGGGGAAAAGATACTTATCTCAGAATGCGAAAAATGCTGGAAGAATGAGGCTCGAATCTTTGTTAACTTCAATTTTGTGGGGAAGCAGGAAGTGGAAGTTCTTGGCAGATACGAACTAATTGATTTCCTGAAGAATCTGCTCACAAAAATTGAATTCGAAGCTTTACTGAAAAAAGCCAGGGACAGCAGTTTTCAATCCATGGCTTTGTCGAATGCCAGGAAAAAACTGTCGTCTATGAATTTTAATTTTGAGGAAATACTTAACGTAGTGCGATGAGGGAAAAAATAAGGAAGTACAGGGAGGATTTGAAACTTTACAGCGAGATGACCGACATAACCTCGGTGTCCAGGAGATATTTCGTTATAGGTTTCTTTGATGGGGTTCTTACGGTTCTTGGGCTGATAATCGGTGCACATATGGTTGGTGAGATAAGCTCGAGACTCATAATCTCTGCAGGAGTCGCAGCGGCACTGGCTTTGGGAATCTCAAGCTCGTGGGGGGCTTTTGAGGCGGAAAGGATTGAACAAAAAATTATCAAGGATGAAAAGGATAAGGCCCTGCTTGTGAACTCCAGAGAGTGTACGATCGACAGAGCGCACAGGTTTGCGGCTTACGTATCCTCACTGGTTCACGGAATTGCCCCCATAATTGCTGCAATGATTCCGATAGCCCCGTACGTGTTCTTACCCTTAGATGAAGCCTTTGTGGCTTCTGTCTGCCTGGGCTTTTTCAGCCTTTTCGTTGTCGGGGCGGTGATGGGAAAAATCGCAAGGTTTAATGTGATTTTGAGCGGTTTGAGGATGCTTCTGGCGGGAGTTCTTACGGCTGTCATAGTAACCCTGCTTAGCCCAAGCCACTTCATATGAAACATTTTTTAATTCTCCCCCAACTTAGCACATGGGAAGAGCCTGGAAGTTTGGGAATGACATTGACACGGATGTGATCATTCAGGGAAAGTACCTTGTTATAAATGATCCCGAGGAGCTGGCAAAACACGTATTCGAGAATCTGAGACCTGAATTTGCCAGTGAGGTAAAGAAGGGCGATTTTGTTGTTGCCGGAGAGAACTTCGGATGTGGGAGCAGCAGAGAGCATGCTCCACTGGCACTGAAAGCTACGGGAATTGAGGCGGTGATAGCAAAATCATACGCAAGGATCTTCTTCAGGAACGCAATAAACATCGGTTTGAAGGTTATTGAATGCAGAGATGCCGATAAAATAAATGACGGGGACGATATTGATGTGGACTACGAAAGGGGGGTTGTTTTCAACAGAACCAGAGATGAGAAGTATTCAATTGCCCCGCTGCCGGAGTTTCTGAGGGATATACTGGACAAGGGAGGTCTTGTTAATTTTGCACGGAGTCTGAGGGATAGAGCATGAAAAGAATTGCCGTTATACCCGGGGATGGTATTGGAAATGAAGTGATGGAAGCGGCTATGCTGATTCTGGAAAAGCTGGATCTCCCCTTCACCTTTGAGTATTACGATGCCGGAGATGGGGCTCTTGAGAGGTACGGTAAAGCTTTACCCGAAGAGACTCTTGAAGCGTGCAGAAGGAGTGATGCGGTTCTGTTTGGTGCAGCGGGTGAAACCGCTGCCGATGTAATTGTCAGGTTGAGACAGGAACTCAATACATTTGCAAACATCAGGCCGGCCAAAGCCATAAAGGGGATAAGGTGCCTCTATCCGGGGCTCGACATTGTGGTGGTAAGGGAAAACACCGAGTGCCTCTATAGGGGCTTTGAGTTTGAGTTTGATGGGGTGGCTGAGGCAGTCAGGGTGATAACGAGAAGGGCCTCGGAAAGAATTGCGAAGTATGCGTTCGAGCTTGCAAAGAGGGAAAGGAGAAAAAAGGTTACCGCATTGCATAAGGCCAACGTAATGAAGAAGACATGTGGACTTTTCAGAGAGGTGTGCAGGGATGTCGCTTCTGAGTATCCGGATATAGAGTTCAATGATTATTACATCGATGCCGCCTGCATGTACCTCGTGATGGATCCCTTCAGGTTTGACGTCATTGTGACGACCAACATGTTTGGAGATATTGTCTCGGATCTTGCGGCAGGACTGGTTGGTGGGCTTGGTTTGGCCCCTTCTGCCAACGTTGGTGAGAAAAATGCGATATTTGAGCCTGTGCACGGTGCGGCTTTCGATATAGCAGGCAGAGGCATTGCGAATCCAACGGCAATGATTCTCACAGCATGCATGATGCTCCGGCATTTCGGGTATCTTGACGAGGCAAGAAAGATTGAAGAGGCTGTGGAGAGGGTTATAGAATCTGGAAAAACAACTCCCGATCTTGGAGGCAATCTGAAAACGATGGAATTTGCTAACGAAGTTGCCCTTCTGTTGGATTAGATTTAAATAGTAAAGCCTGACTAATTTTTTTCATGAGCTACGAAACTCTGATGATGAAACTTGGGTTTCCGGAGTCAGTGTATCTGAGAAAGATTCTGGAATACCTCATGGATGAGGAGGCTGCCAAAGTTGCTGCTGCCCTGCCCGGAAGCCCGGAGGAAGTTGCGGAGAAACTCGGAATGGATGTCAGCAGAGTGAAGGAGATTCTCGAGGATCTTTTCTTTAAGGGAGTTGTATTTCCAAAGGACTTCCAGAACAGAAACTACTACCGCTTTGCAAGAGATCTTATTCAACTTCACGATGCAACACTAGCCTCTAAGCACATGAAAGACCCTGAATTTGCGAAATTGTGGAAGGAGTTTGGTGAGAAAGAAGCACACGCAAAAATGGGACAGCTTCTGGCGATAGCAGATTTTAAGGTGTGGAGAGTTGTTCCGGCTTACAGAGCGATAAAGGATTTGCCGGACGTACTTCCACAGGAAAATATAGTTGAGATGATCAAGGCACAGGATAAAATTGCTGTCGTTCCGTGCTCATGCAGGAATGTAACACATCTTGCCGGAGATGGCTGCAGTCACACGAACGAGACGTCACTCTGGCATTGCATTCAGTTTGGCAGAGGTGCCGAGTACGTGGTGGCCAGAGGTTCCGGAAAAGAGATAACGGTTGAAGAAGCCCTAGAGATAATTGAAAAAGCCGAGGAGGACGGTCTAATTCATACATGGCCCAATACAGGGAAGATAGTTGACAAGAGGGTAACGGTTAACTGCAACTGCTGTGAAGACTGCTGTGAGTTCTTCCTTTCTGCGAAATACGGCAACGTCCCCATCGAGTCCATGCTTGAAAAAAGTCGATACGTTGCGTACGTTGATGAGGATCTCTGCATAGCATGCGGGGTCTGTGAGGAACGCTGTCAGTTCAACGCCATTGCAGTAGATGATGTGGCCAGGGTCGACGAGGAGAAATGCTTCGGATGTGGCGCCTGTGTTGTCGGCTGCGAGCAGGAAGCGATGAAAATGAAGGCTGTCAGACCGCCCGAACACATTCCAACCTAATTTTTAAAGTCTTCAAGTGTGTAACAGCCGATTCCTTCCGAGTTCAGGTATTTCATAAGGAATTTTGAGGGCTTTCCGTGGTAAAACACAACCGTTTCCGGATTGCAGTGGTGAATCATTTCAAGCAACCCTCTGTAGTCGAGATGATCGCTGAGAGTAATTTTCGGCCATCTGTAGAAGTTCTGAGCAGTAAGAATGTACCCTGAACCGTATTTGGGCAGATTACGTGGCGATGCAATCAGAGAACCGCTTTCACTGCACTCAATGCCCACAGCTCTGCAGATCCTTGCAATCTTCTCTTCTGCCCTAACATCAAAGCCCTTCTCTGTAAGAATTTCCGCAACTCTCTGGGCTTTTCCAATCGGATATGCTCCAAAAACAGTTTTGTCAGAGGCATGCTCTACCAGCCTGTCAATCTCGTCCTCGAATATCTGTGATGGATGGCTGTAGGTGGCCTCTGTAATAAGAATTCTGCAGGAGGGAAGTTTTGAGAAATCCTTGACATCGCCAGTTATCAGAACTTCGCATTCTGCAAAAAAGAAGGCGGTCGAACCGTGCATGTGGTGTGTTGGATATGTTTTAACTTTATGTCCATCAATTTTCAATCTCTGTCCAGTTGAGAACGTTATTCCGCCAAAGGATTTCTGTGTATCTGCCTCAAGAATTTTCGCAGTCTCCTCGCTTGCTATTGCCCTAGAATTGTTCATGTTTCTCTGACCATAGTGGTCGGAGTGAGCGTGGGTTACGATGTTCCATCCGGTTTTGCCTGGGGATGAGTCTATGTGGAATTCAGAGCCCTCAAAATCAATAGTAATGTGTGGTCTGTAACCTCTTCCGTACTTCCGCCTGTAAATTACAATCTCGTCGAATATCACCTTTTCGCATTCTCGGCAAGATTTATAACCCCTTTCTTTTAGTAACTGTAAATGCGATTGAAAGAGTTTGAGGAAGAGGTCAGGAGTCTTTTCGATGAAAATCTTGTGGAGAGAGCCAAGAATCTGAAAAAGACGGGAAATATATTCAATCCTATTTTCTATCTGTTTTTCACGAGGCTCGTGGAGCTTTCGGCAATCATTAATGGAATTGTAATGCCCAACAGGTATGAGCTTGAGGAACTGTTCAGGACAAGGAAGGATTTTTTGCAGATAGATTACGGCACGATAGGTGAGACAATAAGGAGAGCGTGGCTGTTTGAGAGGGAGAGAGGAGTGGAGTTAACGTTCAGTAACAGCGTGGAGGACATGCTTTACGTCCTCTACAGGATGGGGAAGCTGCAGGGCAAGCTTGATGGTATAATACTGAAATACGCTGAGTGGGACAAGGAGAAGCTTGCCGAACTGTACTTCACGATCCTTCAGATACTGATCGAGCTGGAGGATAGGATTAACAGAGAAATAAAGGGGGATTAGGCTCTCGCAAGCCTTTCAAGAACTTTCAGTTTCTTCTCGATGGCTTTTTTAACCGCTTCATCCACTCTTCTCTTCATATCTCCAAAATCTGGTGGTTCCTCCTCTCCAACAACTTTCTTCAGCGGTGTATAAGCAGATTCTCTGAATCTCGGTTTTATCTCTCTCCTTTCCCCACCTTCAATCAGGTACGCTCTGGGACCATCTCCGCTCTCTTCAACCCACCCCACCTTTCTTATGTTAACTCCTGCACCTTTCACGGCTTTTATTACATCTTCAGCAGTTTCCTCATCGCACACGATCATCAGCGAGTCTATAGAAACGCCGAGAAAGTCTATTTCGAGCTCCTCCAGCATGCTGAGAACTCTCGGGTTTACGCATTTTCTGAGCTCATCAAAGTCGAATACCAGCGACTTTCCGGAAACCTTTGCTATTTCCTCAGCATCACCTCTGATTCCACCATTTGTTACGTCACTCATCGAGTGTATTCTTTTCACGAGATTCTGGGAGAACACCGCCCTTACCGCCCTGATGAAGTCCAGATTGATGGTCTCATCAACCACATCGTGCATGCCGTAGTAGATGGCCGTGGTTGCAACGGTTCCGCCTCCAGCCCCTTCAGTTAGTAAAATAACATCTCCGGACTCCACATTTTTTCTGGGTGTAATATAGCGGGAAACTCCAACACATCCCACACCGCCGGTCATTCTCTCTCCGATTACCATATCTCCTCCAATCCTGAGCGTACTACCGCTTACCAGTGGAACTTCTGTGGCCTCGCACACTGCAGAAATGCCTGCAATGTGATCGAATATCTTGCTGACATCCCCATCATCAGCGATGTGTATGTCTGAAAAAACGGCCACAGGCTCAGCCCCCATCACGTAAACGTCTCTCATCGCTGCCCTTGTTACATGAAATCCAGCTATGAAAGGAAACTCGCTCAGTCTTGAATGAATTCCGTCAATCGCAACGCTGATGTATAAATCCCCGAACTTGACAACTCCTGCATCGTCCAGATCCTTCGATGATACGACAGCTCCGGAACTTCCAATCACTTCAGCAATCTTCTCATGAACGTAAAAATCACCTCTACCCCTTGAACCAACACCAAACCTTCCCATCGTCACTCCCGATTTGTAGTAGTCGAGGAGATAGTTTGATTTGCCGTATGCGTTTTTAACCTCCACGATAACGGCTTCGGCCCACCTTTTCGCCCTATCCATATCCCAGTTTTTGATCTCCGCTATTCTTTCTGCAAGCAGCTCTTTCACCCTGTCTTCACTCATTTTTTCAAGCATTCTTCTTGCGTACCCCTCAATGTCCATCGTTAATGGACGGTCTGCAGGGTTAATAAGCTGTTTGCCGTTCCAAAAATATAAAAAATAGGATTTAGTCTTCTATCTTCTCGAACTGGTCTTTGGAAGCTCCACAAACAGGACAGACCCAGTCATCCGGCAGGTCCTCCCACCTTGTTCCGGGAGGGACGTCACTTTCCGGATCCCCCTCGGTCTCGTCGTAAACGTATCCGCAAACCGTACACTGATACTTTGCCATGGGACTTCATGGTTGTTTACCATTATAATCCTTTCGTTTAACTCAAATAACGCAGGGTCGTTTTCCTAACAATGGAAAAAGTTGTGGTGGTGCACTACGGAGAAATAGCCACAAAGGGGAAGAACAGAGAATTTTTTGAACGAAAGCTGATTAATGCGATTAAAAGAGCTACTGGCAGGAAAGTCAGGCGTAAATTCGGGAGAATTGAGGTTGAATATGCGGATAGCATTGCTGAGAGGTTAAAAAAAATTCCGGGAATTAAGTACTTCGGTGTTGGGGTTAAGACCGGTACTGATATCGAGGAAATCAAGAAAGCAGCTATCAGAAGCCTTCCTGACGAGTTCAATTCGTTTAAGGTTGAGACTTCAAGAAGTAACAAGAATTTCCCTCTAAATTCGATTGAGATCAACAGAGAGGTCGGTGCTTACATAGTTGAGAGGACCGGAAAAGGTGTCAATCTCAGAAACCCGGATGTGACAGTTTGGATTGAGGTTTGCGATCGGGAGGTGTATGTTTACACCCGGAAAATTTCGGGGGTGGGTGGACTGCCTGTGGGAGTTGCGGGAAGGGTCGTTAGTTTGGTATCTGGGGGTATAGACAGTCCCGTTGCCTCGTTCATGGCCATGAAAAGGGGCTGCGAGATTGTAGCTGTTCACTTTTTCAACCGCACCATGCACTCACCTAAAGTAAGGGAAAAGATAAAAATTCTTGCAGAGAAGCTGGCAGAGTATCAGGGAGAGGTAAGGCTGTATATGGTTCCTTTCTATGAAATTCAGCTTGAGATTATAAAGAACGTTCCGGCAAGGCTGAGGATGATTGTATACAGGAGGAGTATGATGAGGATGGCGAACATGATTGCGGAAATGGAGGGCTGCAAGGCGGTTATAACCGGAGATAACCTGTCTCAGGTTGCGAGTCAGACTCTGGATAATCTAAATGTGATATACTCCGCATCGAAGCTGGCGGTCTTACCACCGCTGATCGGTATGGACAAGGAGGAAATAATCGAGATTGCGAGGAAGATAGGGACATACGATATATCAATCCTGCCTTATGATGACTGCTGCTCATTCATGATTGCGAGACATCCGGAAACCAGGGCGAATCTTGAGGACGTGACGAAGTATGAAAGCTTTGATAGGCTGGAAAGGGAAGCAATTGAGAAAAGCGAGGTGGAAGACGTAAGGGTGTTCTGATGAAGCTCGAGATGTGGTTGAAGATTTACGAGGCCATTCTTGCTGATTTTGAATTCAGCAGGGAGGAAGATGAGAAGGCGGCGAGGTTGATGGAATCACTCGGGAGAGGAAAGTTGCTCGACAAAAGCGTACTTGAAATTATACGTGGAAAAGAAGTGGCAGTGATCGGTGGTGCATATCGGGGTGAAGGGGTGGAGGAGAAGTTCAGAATCACAGCCGGTAAGGCAATCAATCTCGTGGACTTCGTACCAGACATTCATGTTACGGACATGGAGGAGGATGATAAAACCCTCGTAAATCTTGAGAAAAATGGATGTCTTTTAGTTTTGCACGCTCACGGTGACAATGTGGACAGAATAATGTCTGTTGTACCAAAAATCGGGAGATTCGTAGGGACAACACAGAGCATTCCGTTCAACAGAGTATACAACTTTGGTGGATTCACTGATGGTGACAGGGCGGCAGTAATCGCAAAAAGGTTTGGAGCGAAAAAGATAAAGCTTTACGGATTCGATTTTGAAAGGGCAGACACTGAGGTAAAGAAGAAAAAGCTCAAATGGGCAAGGATAATTCTCCGAAAGGAGGGGATCATATAAGGGCCCGTGGGGTAGTGGATATCCTGGAGGTCTCCGGAACCTCCGACCCGGGTTCAATTCCCGGCGGGCCCGCTTTTTTATGGTTGAGCAGTTTTGCAGTCAGTCAAACTTCAGAATCCTTGGCACGTTCTCATTATAGGGTGGATATATTACCCCGAACTCCGTGATCAATGCCGTGACATTTTTCAGCGGTGTTGGATCGAAAGCGGGATTGTACACATTCACGTCTGGCGGGGCAAGAATTCGATTTCCGCAGTAAATCAGTTCTTCTCTCCCTCTTTCCTCAATAACTACCTCATCAGCTTTTCTCCCCCAGTCGAAGGTTGCTTTGGGTGCAGCAACGTAAAATGGGACTCCATGCTCTTTAGCTACAACAGAAACAGTGTATGTTCCGATCTTGTTAAACACGGCATCCCTGACGATTCTGTCCGCTCCTACAATAACCTTGTCGATCATACCCTTCTGCATGACTATCCCAACCATTGAGTCGGTGATGAGCGTTACATCGATTCCATCCTGCATCAGCTCCCAGCATGTCAGTCTTGAACCCTGATTGAGAGGTCTTGTTTCGCAGGCTATGACTCTGATGTTCTTTCCCTGCTCGACAGCACTCCTCACAACCCCCAGTGCAGTCCCCCAGTCTACAGTTGCAAGTCTGCCAGCATTGCAGTAAGTCATGACAGTATCACCATCTTCCAGCAGTTCTGCTCCATACTCACCCATCTTTCTGTTTCTCTGTATGTCCTCCTCCGCAAGCTTCTCTGCTTCTCTCAGTGCCAGTTTTCTTATGTCATCCACACTCTCTCCTGTGAGGGCAACCTTTAGGACTCTCTCGATACCAACAAAAAGATTTACGGCGGTTGGTCTGGTCGATGCCAGAAATTCTGCGGCCCTCTTCAGCCACCTCTTCATCTCTTCCACATCCTTGAAGTCTCTCTCATGGGCAGCGAGGGCTATTCCGTAGGCTCCAGCAGCTTCAAGTGCCGGAGCTCCCCTCACTGCAAGTCTCTTTATGGCATCTCCAAGCTCTTCAACTTTTTTGCAGGTTATAACCTCAAATTTTTCCGGAATTTTCGTCTGGTCTATCAGCCTGACACCATCTTCCCAGAATATGGATCGCATGCGGGTAATTCTTACGATACTATTTCTTTGTTGCGCTTCATCACTTCAGAACTTTTCCCGTCATTTCTGCCCACAGCCTCAGATCGAGCTCGGCAAGGCTGATTCTTCTTTCTTCGGCGATGTCTCTCAGTATCTTTTCAATTTCAGCATACTTTCTGACTGTCAAACTTCCGTATTGCTCGATGTATTCGTTTTCTGTAAGCCACCTCAGTATATGGCGGTCTATAATCGCCACATCATCTCTTCCAACGTTCCTGAGGTAGTGGCTGGCCTCCTTCATCCCGAGGCCTTTTACCTTTAGGAGCCGTTTCCTTGCTGCAGCAGTGCTAAGCTGAAGAGCCCTCTCCACCAAATTGAAATTGCGAAAAGCCTCTCTGATATATTCTGTTTTCCTTCTCCAGAATCTGACTCCGGCCTTTCTGAGAGCGGATTGAATGTTATCACTCTCCAGCAGCGTCTGAAATTTTAAACCTGCCGCTGCAGATGAGTTGGCAGTGGATATGCAAAATGCAAGCTCGTTTTTCAGGTCGGCTTTAACCTTGAGATCCAGAAAAGGCCTGAAGTCAAAAATGACCTCTCCCTCTCTACCGAGAGTTTCAAATTCTGCCAGTCTCGACTTTATGGCCTTCCCAAGATCAAAGAACAAGGGCGTCACCAACGACGGCAATGTTTGTGGCAAATGATACCGCTGAAACACCGCTTTTCTCACACACGTCTATTGCAGAGTCCAGAATTGCGGCTTTTGACACAATTAGCGGTATTCCAGCTCTTGCACATTTCATCGCCATTCCCCTCGATATTCTCCCGGAAATGAGCAGGAACGTCTTTTTGAGTCTTATTCCGTTGAGCAATGCTGCTCCAATAACCTTATCAACTGCATTGTGTCTACCAACATCGTACCTTCTGTACAGCAAGCCATCTTTTCCCACTATGGATGCGACATGATACCCTCTGGTTCTCACGTATTCCTCAATTTCCAGATACTCGAGGGATTTTTTAATCTCGTCCATTGTAAATTTCGCTTCAGCCTCAACCTTCGGTATTTTTTCCTGCTCTCTGTAAACCCCAATACAGCCCGAAGACCTTATTGTGGTGCTGCTTTGGTTTCCGTTCAGCTTTACAAAGAGAACATCGTTATCTATATACGAAAAAATTATTTCATCGATTGATTTTACGATCCCCTCGGATACGAGAAATCCTACGGCCAGTTCTTTCAGGTTCTCAGGGGTGCACATTATGTGGTATGGGGTTTTACCAGCGAACAGTGTAATTTTGGCCTCCTTCGCCAGCTCAAGGGGTTTTCCAATTTTTTTAATCACATCATCTTGCCGAGGTAGGAATTAATAAACTTCACTTTTCAGAATAAGGGTTAAATATAACGAATAAATTTGGTAGAATATGGATAGGAGGTTCCTGCTCTTTGTCCTGTTTGGCACGCTGGCCACTTCCACCATGATGAATGCACCGGCCATATTCGTCGGTTATGGACTGGTTTATCTCGTGATGCTTCTTGCTTCGTGGCTGTTCAACCCAAAAAAAGCCTTTTTCGCGGTGTTGCTTAGCACCCTGTTATCGTTACCGATTCTGCTGATGACAAAAGCCGTTTTTGTGGAGGTGGCAGTTCTCAACGTTATTGTGAGAGCTCCAATTGCTTATGTGGCGTCATATGTAAGGTGGCGGAACGGTTTGCTCTCCTCAACCTTTACCCTGTCGGCACTTGAAACTTTCACTGCACTTCTCATCGCAATTCTATACTTCGGAGATGATGGCATACATGCGTCTCTCTCCATTTTCGGAATCCTGCTTGCACCTTTCGGATACGTGGTATACATGGCGATAGAAAACGGGGAGAAACTCAAAGCCACAGCGGGATTGTTTGCAGCATTTCTCTTTTACCTTTCACTGGTAACGTTTCCGGTTTTAGTCACCGTATTTTCATCCCTGCTTGCAGTTCCCCTTCTGACAAGGCGATCCAGGTCTCTGCTTGCACTTACTCTGGTTTTGCTCTTTGCGTCCTCTGCCTACGCCCTGACAGCAGATGACGGATTCAAAAACAACCTTAAGATTTCACTCTACCCGTTCAACCCCAAAAGCTGGAGTGAGGAGAGATGGAAACAGGAGAGCGGACTCTGTCCTGAGATGAGCGACGTCTTTGTCAACACTCACACGCCGGAAAGGCTTAGAATTATTGGAAGCTGCATAGAGATTACAGGAATTGTGAAAAAACCACCGTTTGTAGCAGGAGATGGCGACTACTGCTTTGATATCATCCCGGATAATAAAAACGCTCTCGGCATTGGGAACTACGTTCTGAGGAGGGGGGCACTGCACGTGGAGGTGGTTCCGAGGGATCAGATTGAGGTCTTAACGCCAGTTCAGGGTGTCTGTCCCGGCGATCTGGTGAAGGTCAGGGGAGTCTGGGTTGTCGACACAGATCACGGTATGTGGACGGAAGTCCATCCGGCATTCAAGATTGAAATCCTGAAATCTGGAGCGGATAGGCGGTGGCCTGAGTGTGTGATCGGGAAGGAGTTCGAGGAGTAAAGTTGGAACGTCTAAAAGTTTATAATTGATTGTTTGCAGTAATTTTCATGGATGAAATTGAATTTGCCACCAGGCTCCACGGCCATCTCAGCCCGGGCGTAGCCTTGGGAATAAGGATGGCCAGAATAGCGTACTCCAGGCTTAATGTGGGCTTTCGGGGAAAAGGTCTTGTCGGAATTGCTGAAACCAGCATGTGCATCCCTGATGCGCTTCAGATTGTTGCCGGAACAACCCCGGGAAACAGAAATCTGGTGGTCAGGGATTACGGAAAGCTTGCCCTTTCCATTGTGAGGTTCGATACAAAAGAAGGATACAGGGTGGCGATAAGAAAAGAAGCCGCCAGCGAATCTGAATTGATCAGGAAGTTTTTATTCAGGCTTGGGAAGCTCAGCAGGGAGGATGAGAAAGTGCTTGCAGAGGAGTTTCTTTCGCTCGATGAGAGGTTTTTTGATGTTAAAAAGATAAGGCTGACAATTCCGGTAGGGGGGATCAAGGAACCGATAGTTGAATGCGAGGTTTGTGGGGAACTTCAGCCTGCTGATTACGTTGTTGAAAAAGACGGTGGGAGAATCTGTTTTACCTGCAGTGGTGATGTGTATTTTGAGGTAATTTAACACCGAAAATTTTAGGGATAATTGTTAAAAAATTGCTTGCCAAAGTACAATTGGGGGTGATCTGGTGGGTTTAAGTAGAAGGGATTTTCTTAAAATTACCGCCCTTAGCAGTGCTGTTCTGACGGGTATGCAAACAGAATATTTCAGAAAGGCCATTGCTCAGCAGAGTCCGGACGAAAAGTTCGAGATTGTAAGGTCTGTTTGCTCACCAAACTGCACTGGAGCATGTGCATTCGATGCAATGGTTTATAAGGGAAGGATTGAGACCCTCACCCAGTCGGCCGACTATCCTGAGCCAGAATACAATCCTCGAGGATGCCTGAGAGGGCAGTCAATGGTGAACCTCATTTACGGTCCTGACAGGCTAAAGAGACCGCTGATCAGGGCAGGAAGGAGAGGGGAGGGTAAGTTCAGGGCTGTAAGCTGGGATGAAGCTCTCGATTACGCAGCAGACAGGCTGGCTGAAATAATGAGAAAATATGGGCCGGAATCTGTAGCCGTATCCGTGCAGGTTCCTGGAACCGGGTACGTCCACAAGGGGGCTCTTGTCAGACTGGCGAGCATGTTTGGCTGGAGCGTGATTCATGGCTACACGATGAACGGAGATCTCCCGGCCTTCTGGTCCCAGACCTTTGGTGTTCAGACGGAGGAATTTGAGTCCCTCGAATGGATGAAATCGAGGTACATAGCAGTATTTGGATCAAATGTGATGGTAACAAGACTTCCAGATGCCAAATTCCTCACCTTGGCAAGGGAGAGGGGGGCGAAGCTCATCGTGGTTGATCCGAACTTCAATCCAACGGCAGCGAAGGCTGATGAGTGGATTCAGATAAACCCCTCTACAGACGCAGCTCTGGCCCTGGGCATTGCTCACGAGATAATCAGGCGAAAGCTTTACGACGAGGATTTTGTGAAAACGTACACAGATCTTCCCATTCTCGTCAGGCTGGATACGAAAAAGAGGCTCAGGGCTTACGATGTAAGGGGGATCCAGGATGAGGCGGAGAAGCTGAAAAGCAGGATTCCTGAGTACAGGGATGTATTCGTTGTGTACGATGAGAAGAGAGGCTTTGTTCCTGTCGATCCGGAAACGCTGGAGAGGAACTTCAATCCGGTTCTTGAGGGTGACTTCGAAGTAGAGTTGGTGAGTGGGGACGTCGTGAAGGTTAAACCCGTATTTCAGCTTCTTAAGGAGGAGCTGGCTGGCTATACTCCAGAAAAGGTTGCTGAAATCATCGTTCCACCAAACAGAGAAAGAAGAGATTACGTTGAGATCCTAAGAAGGCTGGCGGTTGAAATGGCTACGGTTAAACCGCTGCACATCATTTACGGTGCGAGTAATTACCAGTGGTTCCATGGGGACCTTAAAGGTAGGGCCCTCTCGCTGATAGTGGCGTTGACGGGTAACGTAGGGAAAAGTGGGGCCGGAATATCTACCTATGCCGGGCAGTTCAAGATTCGCTGGCCGATCGGAGTTTGGTGGAGCTTTAAGGGTAGGAAAAGCAAATGGGTTACGTATCTCCTATGGATGAACAGAGAATACAGACAAGGTGAGGAGTTCAGGAAGTACAACAGGGAAACACCCTACCCTGAAAACGATGTTAAGGCCTTTGTTTTCGGCTGGAACAATCCGTTCGATCAGCATAATATGGCCAACAGGATGATTGAGTACGCTGAGAAAAACGATCTCGAGTTTATCCTCGCCATTGATTTCCAGATGACGACGTCCTGCAAGTGGGCCGATGTGGTTCTCCCCGGAGTTGCATGGTACGAGAAGTACGAGCTCACGGCCACGATTTTGCATCCTTACGTGCAGATCCAGAAACCGGCAATCGCGCCGTTGTTCGAGTGCATGCCTGAGATCTGGATCATAAAGGAGCTGGCAAAAAGACTGGTGGAGAGATGGGATGATGAGGAACTTAAGGGGAGTGTGGCGGAATTCTATCCGGACCCGCAGCTATTCGTGGAAGAGGAGAGAGCAAGATCCAATGGAGAGTGGAGTCTTGGCCTTGCGAGAGAGATTGCCAACAAAGCCTCTTTAAAGGCGATCGATCTCATGCTCGAAAAAGGGGGAGAGCTGGTTGAGGGAATAACTCTTGAAAAGCTGATGAAAGGACCTGTCCGGCTCAACCTGCCCACACCCAATAGACGGCAGATTCCATTCTGGGAGCAGATAAATCTGAAGAAGCCGTTTCCACCACAATCCTTCCCTGTTCCCATATCGAAAACTGCTAGATTCGTCAAAAGCGGTAGAATAGAGTTTTACAAGGAAGAGGACGTCTTCATAGACTTTGGAGAGACTCTTCCGGTACACAAGGAACCGTTCATCGATACCGAGTATAAAAGGAATCCGGAAGCGGCGATGAAATACAGGTATGTCTACGTAACGAGAAATGCTCTCTACAGGGTTCATTCCACTCACAGCAACAACATAACAATGCTCGAACTGCAGGACTACAAACCCAGGGTCTGGATGAATCCGGAGACTGCAAGGGAGAAGGGGATAGAGGAGGGAGACCTCGTTGAAGTCTACAACGATCGTGGAAGCGTCACTGGATATGCGGTCATGGATGCCGGCATTCATCCCTCCGTGATAGTTTTTGAGCAGGGGTGGTGGAGCAGATACCTGAGGGGGAGGTCGTACAATACCCTCACATATCCGTGGATCAAGGCAACACATCTCGCTTACTTTGTTCCCGGCATATGGGAGCCAACGACGGCGTGGAATGAGGCTGCATGTGATGTGAGAAAGCTGCAGTGAGGTGATGATATGGTCAGATACGGCATGGTTATTGACCTCAATCGGTGCATAGGATGCAGGAGCTGTGCAGTTATCTGCAAGATCCACAACTCGCTCCCTCCCGGCACCTGGTGGCACAGGGTGGAGACAATAGGGGCTAGGGAGCATCAGGTTTCTGTCGGGGAATTTCCGAACCTGACCGAGGTTTTCCTGCCGGTTCCGTGCATGCACTGCGACAACCCTCCGTGTGTGAAGGTCTGTCCTGTCGGAGCTACATGGAAGAGGGAGGATGGCGTTGTGCTCGTCGATTTTGAGAGGTGTATAGGTTGCAGGTACTGCATGACTGCCTGTCCCTATGGCGTGAGACAGTTCAACTGGCAGGACAGCGAGGAGAGCTTTAAGGAGGGTTTCAGGGTTACGGGATTTGAAGAGGGGTTTGTTGAAGGTTACAAATACGGATATCCGGTCGATCACAGAACAAAGGATGGGAGACTCGTATACACGCCTGAGAGACCAAGGGGTGTTGTGGAAAAGTGCACGTTCTGTGTTCAGTATATTGATCAGGGGTTGAAACCGGCATGTGTGAGGGGTTGTCCCGGAAACGCCAGAATCTTTGGAGATCTTGACGATCCCACCAGTGAAATTTCGGTAATACTCAAGGACAGGCCGTATGTGAAGTTGCTGGAGGATATGGGGACGGAGCCAAAAGTATTCTACATACCACCTGTGAGGAAGGAGAGGGGAGTTGTGAGATACTCTGCGAGTATGGAGGAGGATTAAGATGAGAAAGATAGTTTTTGCCGTGCTGATTGTAATTGCCATCGCTGGAATTGCTGCGTGGATTTACCAACTGCAGACGGGACTTATAGTTACGAACATGAGAAATCCGTTCTCATGGGGACTTTACATTGCAATGTGGGCATTTTTTGTGGGGACTGCTGCAGGCGGCCTTGTGGTTTCTTCGGCCATCTATATATTCGGTGCCAAGGAGTTCAAGCCCATAGCACCCGTAGCATCTACAACGGCCTTCATCTTCGCTGTTGGGGCTATGGTGATGATTCTTCCCGATCTTGGCAGGGTGGACAGGATATTTAACATGTTTCTCTATCCCAACTTTCAGTCCATGCTCCCCTGGGATCTGGTTGTGCTGTCTACCTACGCCCTTCTTTCTGCCATCTATACTTACGTTCTTCTCATGCCAGGAATAGCGGAGAGGGGAATTCTTGGATTTGGGGTGGGAGGTAATGTTGAGGATCTGAAAGCAAGGTCTGAGAGATATGCGAAAATCCTTGCTCCAATCGCCCTGCCATTCGCAATTCTCATACATACCGTTACAGCATGGGTTCTCGCAACCCAGCTCTCCCGTGCCTGGTGGTATGGTGGTCTGCTTGCACCGACTTTTATAGCTGCAGCCATCGCTACGGGTCCTGCTGTTGTAATACTTGCCAGCCTCCTCGTACACGGGTATCCGGATAGGCTAAAAAATGCATACGGATTGCTTGCAAAAATATCCGCAGCATCCTCAGCAGCTCTGCTTTTCATGTACTACAACGACTTTGTAGTGAGATACTGGTGGGGAAAGGGACTTGATTTCGATGCACTGGCAATTGTTTTCAGAGACTACATTTACATACACTTTCTCGAAGTGTTTTTCATCATACTCTCCATTGTGCTGCTAGCAAAAGCCAGAAGTGCTGCAAGACTTGTGGCCGGAAGCCTGTCGGTGAACATGGGAGTCCTCTTCCACAGATACCTTCTTATGCCACCATCATACAACGTTATGCCCTTCCAGATAGAGGGCTGGTCTTATCCGATAGCTGTCGGTGAGCTGAGGGGCTCGCTGATGAACCCGCTTCCTGTGTTTGTTGACCACTGGGCTTACTCGCCATCTCCCGTTGAGATCACGATCGCTGCAGGAATCACCGCAATTCTTGTTCTCACCCTTATGCTGCTTCTGAGAATACTGCCTGTGGATGTGGAGATATGAAAGAGTTCAAGCTTTTTTCAATCCTTTTTTCATATCCAGACGATGGGAAAATAAAGACTGCACTGGATTTGTCCAGGGAACTGGGATTCCGGGAAATAGAAGAGCTGCTGAAGAGTGTCAGTCTTCGGGAGCTTGAGGTGGAGTACACCTCGATATTCGTTTCTGCCCATCCTTCCATCCCATGCCCACCGTATCAGTCCTTTTTCGAGGAAGGGAGCGTGTATGGCAGGTCTTCGGTCAGGATGAGGGAACTGTACCGTGACTTCGGTCTGGAATACATCTATGAATCTGAACCTGCAGATCACATTTCCGTGGAGCTGGAGTTTCTCTCGATCCACCCGAATCTTGTGGATGAGTTCAGAGAGTGGTTCGAGAGATTTGCTGAATGTGTGAAAAGGAGGTCAAAGCTTTACCGACCTATTGCTACTGCGTTTATGAATTTTCTGGAAAGTCTGAATCAGTCGTAGAGGTTAACCTCCACTTCTTCACCTTTTTTCAGATCTCTGTCGGTTACAACGAATCCGTCGGAAAGCGTGCTTCTTGACATTGCGGAGACAAGACTAACTTCATATCTGTCGTCCGGAATTATCGATACGTGTGAGTGTCTGAAACCTGCCGGAAATGCGTAACCGTTCTCGATCTTAACAAAGAGGTAATAGCTGAATCCCCTGGTGGGTAGTATAACGTCTGCGGCAATTTTCGCCCTTACTTTTGGAAATGGTCTGTTTCCGAGGAAGTACCTTCTTAAGGATAGCATTGCGGTAAAAGCTCCGGCAGGTTTACCCGGAAGGGCGAATACGGGCTTTTCTTTCACTACAGCAACAACCATGGGCTTACCGGGTCTCTGTCTTACCCTGTAAAGCAGCAGATCGCCCATTTTTGAAAGAACTCTGATGATGTAGTCCTTCTTTCCGACACTTACACCTCCGCTCGTAAGAACGACGTCATAATCTTCAACTCCTCTCTCGATCATCTCTCTAACCTCTGACTCATCATCTCCAGCCGTACCAAGAAACTCGACTTTGCATCCCCATTTTCTTAAAAAAGCCATTATCATCGCCGAATTTGAATCTCTGATTATACCCTTTTTTATCTCGTCACCATTGGAAAATACAGCCGCTCTCAGCCTTCTGTAGACCCTCACGTGATCAACCCCTGCACTCTTCAGAGCAGCGATTTCCTGGGGATTCAGCACGACGTTTTTACTGAGTATGATGTCTCTA
Source organism: Archaeoglobus neptunius (assembly GCF_016757965.1). NCBI lineage: Archaea > Methanobacteriati > Methanobacteriota > Archaeoglobi > Archaeoglobales > Archaeoglobaceae > Archaeoglobus > Archaeoglobus neptunius. Next base: position 58,632 of record NZ_JAEKIW010000016.1, read on the forward strand.
GCCCTGATTTCGCTGCCTCTCTTTAGTACGTACTTCCCCCTATCCACATTCCCGGTTATGACCATGATACCGTTCTTTTCGGCAGTTATCTCCACCTTAACCACAGTATCAGTGTTTAAAGGCATCCTGGCTCCGGTGGTGATGTAGTAGCACTCGTCATCTCCAGCCCTGTAGTCATTCAGGTCTCCTGCATAAATTTCGCCCACAACCCTGTACTTCCTTCTCCCGAACTTCACAGCATATCCGTCCATCGTTGCAATATCGAACTGTGGTAGATCAAGTGGAGATTTAACATCCTCTGCAAGCTCTCTTCCAGCAGCATCCTCGACTCTAACGAGTTCGGTATCTCTGCGGTAGTAGTATCTTGACCTCAGTTCCTCGACAATCCTGGCAGTCTCATCGATCGTGACGAGTTCTCTCATTGAATCCCTTTTTATTTATTGTGCTTAAAGATGTTGTGTCCTGACCTTCTGACGTTAAATACATGTAAAAAGTCAAGGGCAAAAATTGGCCAAATAGGATTTGGATTATCAGAATAAAGCTGCACCTCGGAAATACACAGTGCTTCTGACAGCGAGATTAAGCCTTAGGATGCTTCCTGAAAGATAACGCCTTCAGTGTGCCTGCTGAAGCATCATCGAGTTCATGCAGGGAGGGACGTTAACTTAAGGAAATGGTTCGTGGAATGCCATTTCGACGAGGATGAGAGGCTGAGGATCATAAGACTCCACATCGTGAAGCAAGAGGTTCTAACTCTATGAAACTTCCAAGAGACATGAGCGGTGAATTAGAAAGTTTTTCGAAATAATGGTGTTAATGACGTTCTAATGGTCGGGCTTAGAGATTGCATCATGGCGCACAACACAAGAAGCTTGGACGTTCAGAAATGGGATGGAAAACGTTTTGAAGAGTTGTGGGGGGTTGGAGATATGACAACCATTTTCATAGATATTGAAAAAGAGATTGCGCCAATTGTAGGATCAAGAGATGTTGTAAAAGCTTTCGAAAGAAGAATGGATACTGCGAAAAAGATAATACTGGATTTCAAGAACGTCGAATTCGCTTCGAGGTCCGCTGCGCATGTGTTGTTGGAATATAAGAGAAACAATCCAGATAAAGTTATCGAGTTTCGCAACATGAATCAATCTGTGGAGAAGATGTTTTATCTGGTAGAGGCACAATTAGAGGGGCGCGCAAATAAAGACAAATTGAAATCTGTAGGCATAGAAGTTATGGAGCTTGTGGCGTAACATTTCATGCTAAGAAGTATGAAAAGAGTTAGTGTCACAAATTTCGATGATGTTAGTTTGCTTCAGCAGCTGAGAAACATTTACAAAATTTTTAAAGGAAATGGGATGGATGAACGGCTTTTGTTTGACATGCAGTCTACTACGTGGGTTGTGCCGTTATTAGTGTTACCGATAGCTACATACGAGACACAAAAAGTGAATATGAGTTGCCGAGAAATCAAAATGTCAGAAGTGATTGATTTTCCGGATGGCATTTCACCCTCGAACAAATTGAAAACAGAGGTGGAAGTTCATACATCCCGATCTGCGTTCTTTACAAATACAACCAAGAGAGGAAGAATTTACAGTCGAAGGCTGATGGAGGAATTGTTTGGCTGAGTTTATCGTTACAACCCTTAAAGACTTCGTCAAAAATTCGCCACCGTTTAGTTAGACTTCTTTTTGTGGGTAAATTTCTGGAAATACAGTTCAGGCAGTA
>NZ_JAEKIW010000017.1 GCF_016757965.1 Archaeoglobus neptunius
CACTTCCCGTGGCGATCTGCTGTGAAGCTGATGAAATCTGCTGCATGCCGGCATTCATCTGATTTACGGCCTCATTCGCTTCTCTGACCTGCTCTGCGGTTTCTTTCATATCCTCCGCCAGTCTTCTAACTATCTCGTTCAGTCTCTCAGCAAACTCGTTGAAAATGTCGAAGGTTTCTCCAAACTCATCATCCCTTAACTTCTCAAGCCTGACGCTCAAATTGCCGCCCTGCAACTCTTTAATACCGCTACTCAGTATGTTGAGACACTTGCTGGTATATGCAAGCATTTCTTCTATTTCTTTCTCCTTCTCCTTGATTTCCGTGAGGTCTTCTATTGTTTCAACCACTCCCAGAACCTCTCCGTTTTCATCGCGCAGCGGTGCTGCTGTCGCCCTGACGTAGGCATTTCTTCCGTTCCTGAACTTCACCCATGTCGTCACAACGTAGGCACCATCAATGACATCCGACTTCTCAACCGTATCGTATAGTCCGTGGGCATTGTCCGGATTGTCGAGAACGAGATCCGCAAGTACAGGTCTTTCTTCATCGTAGAACGGATACCACTGCTTGTTTGTCCCTATTACCTCCTCAGCCTTCACCCCGCTCAATTCCTCACAGGCTCTGTTCCAGTACCTCACTCTGTGGCTGGCATCGATTACGAATGTCCCAACCGGAAGCCTGTTGATAATCTCCTGAAGCTCCTTCTCCTTCCTCTTCACTTCGCTGACATCCTTCAGGAAAACCACCGCACCGTCGAGTTTTCCATCTATCCACCTGGGTGAAACGCTGACGAGAACCGGTTTTTTGCCATTTGCAGTTCTGATCGTGGCCTCCACATCAAGTACAGCCTCCCCTGCTTCCATTGCCTCAACTGTGGCTCTGCAGACCTGACATTCCTCTTCAAGCTTGAAAAGCTCCTTCGCTCTCTTTCCAAGAGCAAACTCCTCAGTATATCCCGTGAGCTTTTCAGCCTGCTTGCTCCATGCCACGATCCTCCTCTCGTTATCGATGACGTAGAAGGCGTCCGGCATTCCCGCCATTATTGCCTCGATCTCCGACACCGTATTCTTCAACGCCTTTTCTTTCTCTTTAAGTTCGCTTATGTCGTAAAACACCTCAATGTAGCCAGCAAAATCATCTCCAACGTAAACAGGATAGACTGACGTTGACGCAACAAAATCTCTGCCATCCTTCGCCACTAGCCTGAGTTCAACGTTCTCGATCCGTTTCCTGTTCTTTATCGCATCCACAAGCTTTCTGGCATTTTCCATGTAATCCTCGTGTATTACTGCAATGTCTGTTGGCCTCAACCCGACTATCTCGTCAGCGCTCTCCAGCCCTGCAAGTTTTGCGGCGTTGTTGTTGCCGAATTTAATCAGTCCATCCTCTCCAACGAAGATCACATAGGTTGGCAGATTCTTGAAAACCTCCTTTACAAGCTCATACGCCCTCTTCGCCTCCTCTTCCTTCCTCTTCTGCTCGGTTATATCGATAAAGAAGTCGACCATTCCTGCGAACTCTCCATCAACATAGATCGGTGCGCAGGATGTAAGTATCGGCATCGATTTGCCCGTCTTGACCTCCAGAAACCCCTCTTTTCCTTCAATTTTCATTTTATTTTCAAACGCCAGCTCTACAAAGGTTTTCCCTCCCGCAGCAAGATTTCTGGCAACCTCAGAGGGCCTCCTTCCTATCAGATCGGAAACGTCTCCCCCATAGATCTCAGCAGCGTACTCGTTAATGTATTCTATGACGCCATCCCTGTTCAGAAACAGTACAAACGCCGGTCTGGGAATCTGCCTTATCAGCTCGCTTATAAATTTCCTTGTTCTCTCAAGCTCTCTTTCTTTTTCCGCCAGCAGTGCCTTCAACCTCTCTATCTCACTCTTCTCCTCCCTGCAATCCCCCCTCTTTGCCGTGTTTTCCATGAGCATCCTCAATCTTTGAACCACCTCTTCATTCCCCAGAGTAGATAAAAGCTGATTCAGCTCCTCATTCATACCACCACCATTAGTTGATGGTCGAAAATAAAAAATAAAATTTTCTCTATAAAGTAAAATTTCTGATGAGAAACTGCAAAAGTGAAATGACAGGATAATATATACTTAACACAAAATTAAATATTATCGTAGTATAATTTTTCAAACATTTCTTTCGATTTCAGTTCAGCTTCCGATAGGCTGTCCAGTACAATCTTAATTTTCTCTGCACTCTTCTTTACCATTTCAAATGCCTTATCGGTGTCGATTTCATCTTTGAGTTCGGATACACCAAGTATGATGGACAAGGGATTTCTCAGACGATCCGAAAGATACTGGAAGTGTTCCAGGTTGGCTTTAAGTCTCGAAAGCATTACGTCCATCTCGACCGTAATTTCAAGATTCTCAATAGCCCTTGAAAGAACTGTAACCATATCCTTCAGAATTTGAATTGTTTCCTCATTTGCATCCTTTAGGAAGATGTAAGCAGCAGCTTTGTTCGAGACTGGAATGGATAGAAGAAGTTTATGATCCACATCCTCACATTCGCAGTGCTCGGCATTCACGACGCTGAAAACCTTGGGGGTGTAATTCAGATACCTGCATTTCAGCACGTTTTCGTTCATCCTGTAATGTTCTCCGCTTTCATCCGTGACGATGACGCCGGTGCATTCGTCACTTTCAATTACAAGATCACAGAAATACTTTATCATCTTTTCCCGGTTTCTGAACATCCAGACGTTGCTCGAGAACGTAAACGCATTAAAAAGAAGTTCGTTGATCCGCCTTAGCTCTTCATCACTCATCCTCTCCCACCTGCTAGAGCCTTAAACCTCTGTATTGTCTCCTGAAGTTCCCTTTCAAGCTCCTCGGCCGAGAACTTCTGTCCCTTAAGGTCCCTCAGAAGATCGATTTCCTCCTCTTCCTTGACCTCAACTTCCTTTGCAATGCTCGAGATAAGATCATCTTCCTCATCAAACTCAACCTCATCAACCTCCTCCTGCTCGAAATCATCATCTTCATCGGTGTCTTCGAGTTTCACCTCCTCACCAATATCCTCAAAATCCATATCCAGGTCCGAATTCAGATCTGGAAGGTCGGGTACATCTGGAAGCTTTTCTTCGCTATTTTCCACTGGCTTTATCGTGCTTGCAGTCTCCATCTCCTCGAGAAGATTGTCATCGATCTGCACCGTTTTAACGGCATCGTCCAGCGGAACAACCTTTTCCTCAGCCTGACCCTCCCTCTTGCTCACGCCCGCACCAACAACCTCTTCGAGTTCTCTATCAACCTCCTTTATTTTCTCCTCAATCTCCTTCTTTCTCGCTATCTTCGGCACTTTCAATCTCTTCAGCATGTCACCTCCCACCCTATCGTTGAGATACGGCAGTGCCAGAACGATTGCTGCAAAAACAATACCGATCACCAGCTCAATCATATCCTCACCTCCTCACGTCTCCACAAAAGAGGGCAAACTAAACGCCCATTTGACAACTGGCGGAACAACAAGCATTAAAATTCCGGATAAAATCAGGAAAATTGCTGCATAGTAAAGGTAAAGGTATTTTCCTCCACCCTTAACGATGTTTGCGGAAAGGGTGTTGGCGATGGTCAGGGAAACAATTATCATAAGCGAGTACTGGTTGAGAAGATCGACGGGTATTCCCGAGAATATCCCTATGTTCAATCCCTGCAATCCACCGGGTATTTTGTTGAACACCTCCCCTGTATCCACACCTCCAAGCTGGGTTGTGAAAAGATTTGAGATGTAGTCCGAGAATATGGCAAGTATCTGAGTTATGAACAGGATAAGGGAAACCATAGCGAGATGGAGCGGAATTATTAGATTCACGAATCCCGAGGATATTAGATCCCTCTTCAACCTCAGCAGAACCATCTCCAGGTTTGATGATGATACTATCTCTCCAACAACGTCAGCATCACCACCCAGATCGGTAGCATCCACAAATATTGCCGTCAGCTTGGAGATCAGGTAACTCCCGCTTTCACCGACGAACCTCTCCCAGGAAATTCTTGGATCCAGACCCATTGAAAGCCTCCTGTAAAGCTGCAACACGAGTTCTTTAAGCTCGCCGAGATTCTTCTGATCTATTCTGCTCAACGCCTCGGCCACGGAAACCCCGGCACCAGCTTTTATCGCACCCAGACTTCGGATGAATGCTGTGAAAGCCTCATCCCTTTTGCTGATCTTCACATCGTCAACCCTCGCCAGATAGCCAATCGGCAGGATTAAAATCCCCGCTAGAATGAATCCCAGTCCTCTGTAATCACCTCCGGGCAGCAATCCGAGATTCAGAATTCCCGTTTTGAGATTAAACACTGTTGGCAGGATTGAAATGAAAGCAACCATCATTACAGCGATTGGAAGCAGTACAGGAGCTAATCGGGAGATTGCCACCTGCTCTTTTGATTTGATTTTCATGTCATGAACCTTTCTGTCCTTGGGAACGGCTTTGAAGAGCATGAAAACTCCAAACAGGGCTATCACGAAGTTTCCGAATGCAGAAGTGATCAGTGTTGCAGATGGATCCCCGACACTGTAGATGACGACGGAGAGCAAAACCACAACAGATATCAGCGATGCCGAGACAAGAAGGGATGTGTAAGCGTCACTCCACTTTCTCAGACTTTCAAGGTTTCGCTCGTATTCATCCTTTCTTACTGTTTTGAATGTTTTCCACTCCCTTTCGAGAAACTCATCATCCGGTTCTCCTGCTGCTATTGCATTTGAAAGCCTGTTGAACAGCTTTTTCAGTCTCTCATGCCTGATCTTCTCTGCAACCAGCTCACAGGCTGTGGCATAGTCGTAATGCCATTTCTGAGTCAGGTCCTTGACCTTTCTGAAATACTCGCTGGGGGCGTACTCTTCCTTCTCGGAAACCATCTCAAATATCTTGTCTCTGCTGAGATTCGCTGTTGACAGCGAGGCCATGTAGGTAAGAGTAAAAAGAAGGTCATTGTCCATTAACAGCTCTTTTCCCCTGCTTTTTAATGCGTCAGAAATTCTACCAAGCTTTCCGAAACCAACGGAGATCTTCGGTGCCCTTGCAGTTTTGAACTCCATCTCAATCACCTAAACCTTAATGCTCAGCAACCCACTCTTGTATATCTTCGATATCGACTTGAATAACTCATAGAAATCCGTGACCCCCTGTTCATGGAGCTTTTTGAGTATTCTGGCCCTTTTTTCAACCTCCTCGTAGATTAACCTCTTCTTGTTTGGTGGGATACCAAGTCTCGTTGCGATCTTCTGCTCCAAAAGATATGAGCTCCCGAATCCAGTGAATACATGCGTATCTGTAACAGGATCCCACTGAAAAACCTCGATGAATGATACTCCTCCCTTTTGCGGGTTATAACCGACGATTTCGCTAACACTGAGAACTCTCCTGACGAGCTTACCGTCGGGTCTCCTCACTGCACTCTGAATGACAACGAAGTTCAGGTTGTCTATGAATGTCTTTGGCACACTTATCGGTTCGGTTGTCAATCTCTGAATTAGCTTCTCAACGGTTGCTGCATGGAATGTAGACATCACAGGGTGGCCCGTCTGCATGGCCTGAAACGCAATGTTGCCCTCAACACCTCTGATCTCACCAACCAGGATGTAGTTCGGCCTCTGTCTCAATGCAGCCTTCAGCAGATCGAACATTGTAACATCACTCCCTCCCCCCTCACCAATCCCGCCAGCTCTTGTGGAACCCCTTGTAACTTCTCTCGTCCAGTTCCTGTGCGGAACCTGCAGTTCAGGTGTGTCCTCAATAGAAACCACCTTCGCCTCCGGCCTGATGAATGCCGTAATCGCATTGAGAAGTGTGGTTTTACCACTTGCTGTCTCACCACAGATGAACCCGCTCATGCCTTCGCTGATCAGCAGCCAGAGATAGCCGGCGATCATGTAGTCCAGAGAACCAAACTCTATCAGTTGCAGAACGCTGAACGGTGTTTCGTTGAACTTTCTGATTGTGAAGTTGCTACCGTTCTTGCTTATGTCGTTTCCAAAGACGATGTTAATTCTGCTTCCGTCCGGCAGGGTGGCATCAACTATTGGATCCTTGTAAGTCACGGGCTTTCCTATTCTCTCCGCCAGCCTTATTATGAACTTGTTGAGAGTTTCCTCATCCCTGAACTCTATAACGCTCTTCAACCCCTTGAATATCTTGTGCTCAACAAAAATCGGACCCAAACCGCTGCAGGAAATGTCCTCGATGTACTTGTCTCTAATATAGGGCTCAAGGACACCCAGTCCAACCTTGTCCCTGATCAAGGCATACTCCAGCGCCTTGTACTGCTGCGCTGTTACCTTTATCTTGTCTCTGAATCCATTTTTACTGTTCCTGAAGAATCCCAGTTTTAGCCTGGGCAGTAGCCTCAGTTCGCCCCTGCTGTCCTCCATGAAAGATTCGCTGCCATCAGTGATCTCACAGACCTCTTTCAAAGCCTCTTTAAGAATCCTTATCTTCTCCTCATTGTCCTCCGGATCAAAGTCAATGTCCGTAATGTAGTCAACGAGCCTTATCTCGACTTCCTTCATCAGCTCGTCAACTCCAGTCAATAGTGTTGGCTCGATGGGGATGTAGAAGTTCCTCATATCGTTCTTGTCCGGGTAGACGTGGATGTATATCTGCTCATCCGCCGGGTAGATCAGATTCGGTCTGTCCAGATCGCCATGTTTCTTCCTGTCAAGCTTCGGGGCAAATTTTGGTATTCCGATTTTGTCGAGGGGGAGAATATGGAGGTACTCAAGAAGATGGAGATTCTTCTCGACTTCCTTTTTCATCCTGTCGGGAAGCAGTTTGTAGATACCACAGGTTGCAATGTTGGAATGGTCATGTTCTTCCTCCAGTGCCCTTGGTTTGAAGGGAAAGTTGGCCACAACTCCCTGTTTCATCCCCTTCGGCTTAAAGCTGAACTCCAGCTTATCGACGGCCATATTCTCCCCCTCCTCATAATTACAATTACTACTATTAACTTACTTACCGGCTCACCTTTGATATACTTTACTACGCTCTCGCCTCCGAGACAGGTATTATCTTAAGCCCGAATCCCGGATGGACCTCAAAGCTGACAATATTGCCTGTAGTCTTTCTTGCCCCTCTTATCTTGGAAACTTCGAGCACGCTCACGTATCTATCCCCCACCTGCTCCTTTCTGAGAAAGAGGTGACAGTCGCATGCTGACCTTATCCTGACAAGGGTGTCTTCCTTGAACGCATGCTGGTGCAGTGTAATCAGGATGGTCTTTCCGTTGTCGCATAGATTTTTGAGCTTGGTCAGAAACTCCAGAACGTCATCCTCGGTAGAGTAGGTTGTGAACATCGTCAGAGAGTCGATAATGGCGATATTTTCCCTGATGCTTCTGATGTGATTCGCAACAAGATTCAGTATACTCCTCATCTGCTCGGTGCTCCAGTCCATACCCTCAAGATGAACGGGAAAAACTCTGAGATATCCCCAGGCGTAGAAATCCGAAACGTCAAGACTGAGAGACTCCATCTGTCTCAGAAAGCTCTTTATCGTGTTTTCCGTGGTGTAATATGCGATGTTATGCCCGTTTACCAGCCCTCCATAAACGAACTGCTGGCAGAGAACGCTCTTGCCTGTATCGTTCTCACCCTCAATAAGTGTCAGCGAACCGAGGGGAATTCCCCCACCAAGTCTCTTATCTATCTCCGTGTTTCCACTTGAAAGAATGCTCTTTTTCTTTTCCTCCTCCAGTTCCATCAGACTTTCAACCATCCAATCACCTCCTTATGGAACTGCAAAATCAAAACTGTCACAAACGGCATTTGGTGTGCAGATCAGCAGGACGTAACTGCCGTTTGCAAGCGGCTGCGTGAGGGTGGATTCCATCCTGGCGATCTCATGTGGATCAAATATGCCCGGATTGATCAGCTCCTTGACCACAGTATAGCTGGTAGAATTGAGGTAAAACGCCACCATCTCGCCAGTATCGGTTTTACCGTAGAGTATTGCATCAAATTCCAGGAAGTTCGGATATTTCACCTCTCCCGTGTTCTTGAAGTACGCTGTAACGGTTCCTGTTGAACTGTCGTAGGTTACGTTGAGGATGCTCATATCACTTCTGAGCTTCTTGACTGCCATCTGTACCGCCTCCTTGTAACTCTCAATTGAATACTCAGCAATGGTTGTGGATCCGGCAAGGAAAGTGTACGCCACTGCCACGATTATTGCTGTGGCCATTATGGCCGCAACGACCGTGTCAAAGCCCATCTGCATCACCACGAGAAGTAATCGGTGGCTTTAACCCCGTTGTAAAGAACGAAGGTCAGAAGGTACTCGTCCTGTGGCATCTGGCTTGCATTTATGTTTTCAATGGAAAACCTCAGGGTCTCACCCTTTTCCCAGTAGTTGTCTCCATCACCGTTCTCTATTGCAAACGATACTCCGGGATCCGATGGTGTAAAGTGCAGGTAAGCCGAATTCGAGGTTAAGAATATGTCGCTCATCCGAATCAGGTCTGTGTCAAGCTTCGTGTTGCCGGTATTTTTCACCCAGAAGTAAACGTTTACGGTCGTTGATGTGTTGGTAACCTTAACGAAAATTATATCCATGTCCGTCTCAACTCTCTCGTTGAGATTCCCGGAGACGGATGTGTAGGAGTGAGCTAAATCCTTAACAGCGGGCAAAATAACCATAACGGCAGCGGTAACCGCTATTACTGTTGCTATCATCAGAATCGATGTGGATATCACCTCCCTTGCCATTGTTATACCTCAGCGCAGCCGCTCTCACGGCCTCACAGCCTCTTATCCAGTATCAGGCTCAGCAGCTTTGAATCCATGCTTGTATCTTCGGGATTCATCAGCTTGTGAAGTCTGTAAAGTTCCAGGATAATGTCCTCGAATCCATCGTTCAGTGCTATGAGCTCCGCAACCTTCGTCACAAAATCCCTTGATTCTTCAGAGATATATCCTGCAGACTCGAAGATCTCGAGCATCAGTCGCAGCGAATCCACAGTGTACTTCTCAAGCATCCCCTTAACCCACTGCATGAGATTGAACAGTGTAACAATGTCATATTTTGTGAATACCATCTCCCTTTTCGCAACTGCTTTCTCCCCCAGAGGCTGTGCCTTTTCTTTAACGCTATATACCTGTTCTGCCACAATATCACCCTCTTCTTCGGGCATCACCTCCACACTTTTATCAAAATCCTCCTCTTCCACAACTCCTTCAACCCCCTCATTCTCCTCCTGTTCTGCCTTCTCCTCATGAGGGGGCTCGGGAATTTGAGCAGGAATGACCTGAACCTGCTGTACAGGTGGCTGGTGCATTGTGGGTAACGCACCTTCTGCAAGGTTCTGGAGATTCTGAAACGGGTTTTCGATGTTGTTCAGTGTCTCTCTCAAATCAAGCAGTAACTTCTTTACAGATCCCTTAAGAACGTCGAGTTCCTTTTCCAGCTTGTCTATTCTGCTCTCTGGTGTGTCGGCTTCCGCACTTGCAAGAATCTCATCAATCGCTGCCTGATCGACCTCCATGGGATCACCTCTAAAAAATAAAATTAAAAAAATTCGAAACTACCTGATCAGCACCATCACACTGTCGATGCTCGGTGGAGCCTTGAGCTCGATCGGATAGCTTGCACCTATGGGTGGTTTAACTTCAACCACAAAGTCATCATTGGGGTTGATATTGAAGCTGCTGAGATCAACCTTAACTTCTGCCTTCTCAAACTCCTCAAGGTAGTTGTCAGGATTGCTTCCCTGCAGGCTGTAGATCCAGGTCACCTTGTAGTGGCTGGAATCTGCAGTGGTAGTGCTGTACTTGAACTCCTGATAGCTTCCATCTGCCGGCACGAGAACCGTTATAACAGTTTTGTTCAGATCGATTGGCTGTCCACCGGCAGCAAGCTGCAGTGTGAACGTGACGCTCGTAAGCTTGTTCTGTGTGGTGTTGCCTGTTGCAACAACACTGCCCACAAGCTCCATGCTGCTCGTGGCCTGCTTGACTCCAGTATGCACAGTCTCCTGACCCTTCTGGGTTGCGAAGAATCCTGCCCCAAGCAGCACGTAGCTGAACACCGCCGCAACTGTGACGAAGGCTATCAGCACGATTGCCGCCTCAAGGCCCGTGAAACCCTTCATGTCCTTACCAAATCTCTTCCACACCATGCGCATCACCTCAGATATAGGTTAAGTTTGTGAAGCTTGGTGGCAGAGTCTTGGTTATCGCCAGCGGTGCACCGATGGGCGGGCGGACTTCAATCGTAACCTGGTCATTCGGATTGAGGGTGCCAATATCGTTGCTCCAGTCCGTCAGGGTAACGTTTATCACTATCTTGTACTTTTCATTCGGCTCAACAACGTTGTCACCATCACCAATTGTATTGACATACCACCACGGACAGTTTGCGCCACCCGAACCGGGTGTGCATGCAGTTTCATTGTAAAATATCTGCTTGTATCCGCTGCTTGTGGTTATTGCTATTGACGTCTTGTTGAGGTCAACCGGAGATCCACCAGCCGTCTGCGTTACGTAGAAGTAAACCTCACCCACCTGTCCATTAGACCCGGTGCTTCCCCCTTTTGCACTGGTACAGTCCAGATAGATGTACTGCCCGTCCAGTGTAAGACTGCTTGAAGCCTGTTTTACTCCGGTGTCAACGACCTTCTTTGACTTCTGTGTGGTGTAGAAACCGGCTCCCAGCATGACGTAGCTGAACACCGCTGCTACCACAACGAACGCTATCAGCACGATCGCTGCTTCAAGTCCGGTGAAACCCTTTTCGTCACTTCTTATTTTCAAAACTCCTCTCCTCATGCCATCACCCCACACTTCCTCAAAATTTCCTGATAGATAGACAATATTTAAACGTTTTTCTATATGTTGAAATTTCTTTTTTCTAAGTTGAAATTTCCTTTATGAAATTTCAAAAATGCAACCTGTCAAGCTCGTAGTGGACAATGGTTATGCACTGCTCCGCCATCAAAGAGAGGGGCGAAACTTTCACAGTTTTAGCTGACATCTCCATAACAATCCTTTCGATGTCTTCATGAAGTCCGGTGTGGTCCCCCAGAACAAAAAGGGGGTTTTTCAGTGACGGAACCACTTCCCGTATATCCTCCCCATCCTCTCTCAGGTAGTACACCGAATAATCTCCTGAAAGTTCACGGAGCAACTCAGCAGGACTTTTCCTTGCCACGTACACACCTGAATGCACCTTAACCCATTCCTCACCGCATTCAACGCCAAGGGCCTTCCTCAGATGCCCCGCCACGTTTCTCTCATCCGGTGACATTCTTTTAACACTCCCACCATCAATCCTCACGACTTTTGGTGGATCCGGCTCACCTAGAAGCAGCAAAAACACGTTTACATTCCTCCTTATGCCGTGAGAGATGAACAGGGACTGAGAAACGCATCTGCAGAGTACATCCATTCTTCCAGCCCCGGGAATGTCGTTCAGGCTGAAGGGTTTTGTCCACGCCCTGTTTCCGACGACGAGAAACGCCCTTTTCATACTTCACCCCACCAGAATGAAATATGCAAGGTAGAGCAGAACCAAGATGCCAGCAACCCTCTTCACCGTTCTGAAATTCGAGACGACAAATCTTTCTCCTGCCTTGAAAATGATCGAAATTGTGAGAGACATGCCGAGGCCATATGAGAGCATTACGTACGGGTTTCCCGAAATCAGAGCCTGAGATAGCGCAATACCGGCAAACGGAAGTATGCAGGGAAGCCATACAAATGCGAGTAGAAATCCAAAAAGAAAGGATGGAACAGTAGAGAGATTTTTCGAAAATTTCGATGTTAGCCTTGAAACAAGAGACGATAATTTCAGTTCAACATCCTCGCTCAACAGAGAAACGGCAAACAGAAGCATGAAAACATAGGCCACAACTCTCAAGCCAGAAACAGCAGAGAATACCATTCCTGCCAGTACCATGCTCAGAGTTAAACCAATAACTATAAGAGCTGCATTGAGCGGTTTTCCCCTCGATCCTGCAAAAATAAGCGGGATTATGGGAAGTACGCACGGTGAGAATACAGACACCACGCCCAAGGCGAAGGCCATTACAAGTTCAAACATAAAAATAGAAAAGGAGGCTGGAATTTAAAACTTCAGCGCCTGTAAACTTCTCCAATGTCAAGCTCGATTTTCTCACTTATCAGATCCACAACTTCCCCGATGACAGCGAGTAACCTGTTATAAGACTCTATAAATCTGACAACGCTTTCTCTCGCATTAAGCTTTGACTGCAACTCTGTCAACTCACCCAGCAGATCCTGATCATACTCACCCGAAAGCTGCTTTGTTACAAAATCCTGCTGTTTCTGCTGAAACTCAACAAGCAGCTCCTGAGCAACTTCATCCTCCTTTAGAAGCTGCTCCATTTCAACAAACTCCTTATACTCTCCAAGCTCTCTTATGCTTTCAGCCAGCTCAATTGCCTTGGTTTTCACACCTTCATCCAACATTCAAATCACCTTTTTTAATTTCCAGCACTCTTTTTCAGGACTATATTAATGTTTTGCATATTCAGGAAAAAAATCGAAAAACTGGCTACTCCAGTAAAATTCTGATAATCGCAATCGTTGATTCTCTGGCAATGTCCGGTACACTGCCACCTCCAAGGACAACTACGAGTTTATCATTGCAGAGTTCAGCGAGTTTTTTCAGCTTAACCGCCGTTTTCCGGTAATCCTCCACGGTCAGACCCACATCTCCATACTCACCGACATGCGTATCATGGCCGAAGTACCAGAATATCAGCTCAGGTTCAAATGTAGCAGCCATATCGCAAAATACATCCACCGCCTCGTGGTAAGTACGGGAGAAATAGCTCATATCGATCTTCAGCCCATCGTCTGAACGGCAATCACTGCTGCAGATGCAGAAATGCAGGACGTTGAGACCCATAGTTTCCAGTAGCTGCCTTGTACCATCACCATGGTGAGCGTCGGTATCGATAACCGCAACTTTCACCTCTCCAAATCCATCGTAAAGGTTCTGTATGGCCAGAATTACATCGTTGAAGCAGCAGTATCCCCAAAAGTAATCCCTTCCGGCATGATGTCCCCCGGCACCTATGTAGCAGAAGGCGTTCCTCAACCTTCCAGTATAGACCATCTCCGCAGCCTTTACAACACCGCCCGCCGAATGCCAGGCAGTGGAGCAAAGAGGGTCGTTCTCCACTTCTCTGACATGCCCATCCGTGTGAACCTTCAGAACCAGTTTCTCATCAACCCGTGGTGATTCAAAAAGCCTGAAGTTTGGATGCCTGATCTCTTCAAAAGCCCCCGGAAAATCCTTAAGTCTGGTTCCAGCAGTCAGATAGCTTCTTCTGCTAAAAGAGGGGTGATAAAAAACACCCGTTAGCATAAAAATTTAAGAAGACTTCAGCTCGGGGAAGTCCTCATAGAAGTACTCGTGCTCGCCTCTCTCCTCCTTCTTCCTCTTTTCCTCTTCGATCTGTCTCAGCTCAATTCTCCTGATTTTACCGCTGATTGTCTTTGGAAGCTCCGGAACAAACTCTATAATTCTGGGTATCTTGTATCTTGCCAGAATCTTCTTGCAGTGCTGGAACAGCTCCAGTGCCAGGTCTCTTGATGGCTCATAGCCCGGTGCCAGTATTACAAAGGCCTTGACAAGCTGATACCTTATCGGATGCGGGCTTCCGACGACAGCAGCCTCTGCTACAGCAGGGTGCTCAATCAAAGCGCTTTCAACCTCGAATGGTCCAACACGGTAGTCAGAGGTCTTGATAACATCATCAGCCCTTCCAACGAACCACCAGTATCCTTTCTCATCGAAGAATGCTTTATCTCCTGTGTAGTAGTACTTGCCAACAAAGACCTTTGCCGTCTTCTCAGGATCGCCCATGTACTCCTTGAACAGCCCGATGGGCCTCCACCTGTCAAGCTTAACGACGATGTGTCCAACCTCATTCGGCTTTGTTATCTCATTCCCCTCGTCATCGACAAGGGTTATGTCATACATAAACGTCGGCCTGCCAAAAGACCCGGGAATTACCTTTCCACCCTTATACCACGGCGGGTTCCCTATCATCGCAGTGCTTTCGGTCTGCCCGTAGAAGTCTCTGATCTCGGTTTCGGTGTACTTCATCCACTGGTCGTAGAGCTCTGGATTGAGCGGTTCCCCGGCACTTACAACATCTCTCAAAGCTGAATAATCGTATTTTCCGATGTCGGCAAACATGAAAAGCCTCCAGGCTGTCGGTGGTGCGCACAGGGTGTTGACCCTGAACTCTGAGACGGCCTGCAGGTACAGATCTCCATCAAGTCTCGTGTAGTAGAATCCTGTTGCCGTTGCGCCAACGGTCAGCGGAGGGAAGAACGAACTCCACGCATACTTTGCCCATCCGGGAGCACTCAAGTTGTGATGCACATCTCCCGGCTGAACGTTGATTATGCTGGCTGTAATGAGGTGTCCAACCGGATAGGACGTGGCCGTGTGAGCAACTCTCTTCGGCAATCCGGTTGTACCGGAAGTGAAGAAGCTGAAAATCACATCATCATATTTCGTTTTCGCAGCCTCAGCATCGGACGACTCCCTGCTCAGTGAGTCGTAACTCTCCCATCCATCCCTGTCGCCGATAACGATCTTTACCTTTGGCTCAACTCCAACGTTGTTCAAAGCCTCGTCAATTGACTGTGCAGACTTTTCATCTGCCATCACTGCAACAGGTGGATAAACCTTAAATCTGTACTCAAGATCTCTAACAGTCATCGTAGTTGCGGTTGGAACGCCGATAAATCCGCCCTTTACCGTTGCGTAGGTGGCAAACCAGATTTCCGGAAACAGCGGAATCATCATGTAGAAGCTGTCTCCCTTATTCACCCCATGTCCTCTCAGGAAGTTAACGATTTTATTCCCCTCAGCCGCAAACTGGCTGTAGGTAAACTCCTTCTTCTCTCCAGTTTCAATGTTGGACCATATCAGCGCCTTCTGATCTCCTCTTTCCTTTACATGTATTCCCTCAAACACCTCCTCAGCCCAGTTAAAGTACTCTGGAAGCTGCATGGTATTCAGCTTATCAAAAAATTGTTTCATCGCATTTTCCTTCGTCTCATCGTCTGGCAATTTTGTGTTCTCTATAAATTCCCTATATATATTTTCCAGCCCCATAACGACACCAACCTGTACACAACGTTTAATCACTATTGTTTTGCGTGGTATTTAAGAATTTTGAAATGAAATGGATTAATGGAAAAGTTTTAAGTCTTTAGAATGAACCAACTATCAATGACGACGATCGATGAAAAGAGGAAGGAGTGGGAGGAAAAATGCCTTAAACCATGGCTCCAGAAGGCCGGACAGAGGGAAGAGAAGTTCGAAACTCTGTCTGGAATTGAGGTAAAAACTGTCTACGATCCTGCGGACATTGAGCATATAGATTTTATCAGGGACATTGCCTATCCCGGAGAGTTTCCCTACACCCGCGGAGTGTATCCAAACATGTACAGGGGAAGGTTCTGGACGATGAGACAGTTCTCAGGCTTTGGAACTGCTGAAGATACGAACAGAAGATGGAAGATGCTTCTTGAGGAGGGCGAAACAGGTCTGAGTACAGCCTTCGATTTTCCAACACTGATGGGTGTTGACAGTGATGACCCGCTTGCAGATGGCGAGGTGGGCAAGGTTGGCGTTGCGATTGATACCCTCAAGGACTTCGAAATTCTGTTTGATGGTATCCCTCTGGATCAGGTTTCGACATCTTTCACAATCAACCCACCTGCAGGAATTATTCTGGCCATGTACGTTGCCATTGCAGAGAAGCAGGGAGTGCCAAAGGAGAAAATAAGAGGTACGATTCAGAACGACATGCTCAAGGAGTTTCATGCCCAGAACACACTGGTGTTACCACCCGAACCTTCAATAAAGATAATTGTGGATATTTTTGAATGGGGTATCGAGAACGTCCCCAAATTCAACCTAATAAGCATTTCGGGATACCATATAAGGGAAGCTGGGTCAACAGCGGTACAGGAGCTCGCATTCACGATTGCAGACGGAATGGCCTACGTTGAGGCAGCAATGGAGAGGGGAATTGATGTGGATCGCCTTGCCCCACAGCTCAGCTTCTTTTTCAACTCGCACAATGACTTTTTCGAGGAGATCGCAAAGTTCAGGGCGGCAAGAAGAATGTGGGCGAAGATAATGAGGGACGAATACGGAGCGAAGAATCCGAGATCATGGTGGCTGAAGTTCCACACCCAAACCGCTGGATGTTCGCTTACAGCTCAACAACCACTGAACAACGTTGTAAGGACAACAATACAGGCCATGGCTGCGGTTCTTGGTGGCACACAATCCCTTCATACGAACAGCTTTGATGAGGCCTGGGCTTTACCGAGCGAGGAGGCGGTGAGGGTGGCTTTGAGAACTCAGCAGATAATCGCTTACGAAAGCGGCATTCCAAACGTTGTTGATCCGCTTGCGGGCAGCTACTATGTCGAATGGCTCACGGACAAGATGGAGAGGCTTGCCTGGAAGTACATCGAGGACATAAGAAAAATGGGTGACGGCAGCATGCTAAGAGGAGTGCTAAGAGGAATCGAGAACGGATTTTTCGTGAGGGAGATTTCGGATGCTGCAGCGAGATACCAGAGAGAAATTGAGGAAGGAAAGAGAGTGGTCGTGGGCGTTAACAAATTCACGATTGATGAAGAGCTCAAAATTCCCATTCTGAAGGTCGATCCGGAAGTTCAGAGGAGGCAGATTGAAAGATTGAGGAAAGTTAAGGCAGAGAGGGACAATGAAGCAGTCAGGGAGGCCCTTGAGTGGCTGAGAAGTGCCGCAGAGAATAATGAGAACGTGATGTTCCCTATAATGGAGGCTGTAAAATCATACGCAACAATTGGAGAAATAATGGGTGTGCTTAAGGACGTGTACGGCACCTACAAGAAGCCAATAATAATCTGAGGTGATTCAATGGAAAAGAAGATCAGGGTTCTGGTTGCGAAGGTAGGGCTTGATGGGCACGACAGGGGGGCGAAGGTTCTGGCGAGATTTCTGAGGGACTCGGGTTTTGAGGTGATCTACACCGGGCTGCATCGAACCCCTCAAGAGGTTGCGATGGCCGCAGTGGATGAGGACGTTGATGTTATCGGGATTAGTCTGCACAGCGGAGCTCACCTCGCCCTGGTGCCCAAGGTTATCAGATACATACGTGAATACGGAGGCAATCCTGACGAGATGCTGATTCTTGTGGGTGGGGTGATACCAACGGACGACATTGGGGAACTCAAGAAAATGGGTGTTGATGAGGTTTTCATCCCCGGCACCCCCATATCCCAGATTGTTGAATTCATAAAAACAGAATTGCCCAAGAAGAGGATGAAAAATGAGAGTTGACGAGCTTGTTGAGGGTATACTCTCCGGTAACAGAAGAGCTCTGGCAAGAGCGATAACATACGTTGAGAACGAGTATCCGGAATCAAAGGAGATAATGAAAAAGATTTTCGCAAATACCGGCAGAGCCCAGATCGTTGGGCTCACCGGATTCCCCGGTGTTGGCAAGAGTACCCTCGTGAGCAAGCTTACCGAGGAGTTCAGGAGAAGAGGAAAAAAGGTCGGGATAATAGCCATAGACCCCGGTTCTCCCTTCACAGGCGGAGCACTACTTGGGGACAGGCTCAGACTTGACGGAATGGACTCAAGAAAGCCCCTCTGGACCGATCCCGGAGTTTTCTTCAGGAGCATGAGCTCGAGAGGCAGAGCTGGAGGGCTTGCTGCAAAGACGGGAGATGTCGTCAGGCTTCTCGACGCATTCGGCTTTGATGTGATTCTTGTCGAAACCGTGGGTGCTGGACAGAGTGAGGTTGACATTATAGAGGTTGCAGATACATCAGTTGTTGTTATGATGCCAGAAACCGGCGATGAAATTCAGGTGAACAAGGCCGGAATTCTTGAGATCGGTGATGTTTACGTTGTGAATAAAGCAGACCTCGGAGGGGCGGAAAAGGTGGAAAGGTGGCTCAAGTACATGCTGTCTCTGGATGAGGAGAGTGTTCAGATGCTCTCGCAGATGACACATGCAGACGAGGCCAGAGTTGCAAGCGGGGAGTTCTTTGAAAGGAGGAAGGGGTGGACTCCTCCTGTCATAAAAACCGTGGCTGACAAGGGAGAAGGAATAGCGGAGCTTGCAGATGCCATTGAAAAGCATTTTGACTATATGAAAAATACCGGCCTTATAGAGAAGAGAAGAAAGGAGAGAATCAAAAGGGAACTGTTCGAGATCGTTACGGGTGATATATTAAAGCTCGTCAAAGAGAGGACAAACTACAGGGACGTCATAAACTCTCTTTTGAAAAACGAACTCGATCCTTACACGGCTGCAGGCAAAATAGTTGAGGAGGTGCTTTGCAGTGCGAAAAAAGGATGACAGCAAGACAGTTACGGCTGATGGCAGAGTCGTGAGCAAGGATTCGAATCTTGCCTGGTATGTCGGGACGATCGATGAGGTCAATGCATTCATCGGTCTCGCCAAGGTTTTTTCAAGATCCGGAGACGTGAAAGAGCTTCTGGAAGAGATACAGAGAAGGATGTTTGTTGTTGGTGCAGAGTACGCCAAAAAGGGTTTGGACAAAGAAGACTACGAGTGGCTCCTGAAGAAGGTTGAAGAATTTGAAAAAACTGTTGAAATGCCAAAAAGCTTCGTCATACTCGAAAAAGATGAGTGCACAGCATTTCTCAGCGTAGCCCGGACAGTTGTTAGAAGGGCAGAAAGGATAGCCGTAAGGCTGTACAGAGAGGGGCTGATAGGTATTAACACCGTTGAGTGGCTTAACAAGCTCAATTACCTGCTTTACCTCATGATTCTGAGAGAAGGTGGAGAATTTGAGAAAATTTGAGGAGGTGTTACCTTGAGGGACGTTGCGGTTTTGGGAGTTGGGATGACAAAGTTTGGTAAGCATCCTGACAGATCTCTTGTTGATCTGTTTGCAGAGGCATTTTTTGAGGCTTTTGAGGACTCCAACATCGAGCTCAAAGATATTCAGGCTCTGTACTACGGAAACTTTGTTGGTGAGATGACCGACGGATCTGGAAACCTCTCAGGTTTCATGGCCGATGAAATAGGGCTCAGGGGTATTCCGGCGATAAGGTACGAGGGGGCGTGTGCTTCTTCGAGTGTTGCCTTCAGAGAGGCTGTAAGGGCTGTGGCCGCCGGATACTACGACATAGTGGTTGTGGGTGGAAGTGAGAGACTTTATACCGCCGGAACTGAAATCGGCACGAGGGCTCTGGCAACTGCAGTTGATGGGGTTTACGAGATAACCGCCGGCCTGACGTTTCCCGGAGTTTTTGCTCTGGCAGCAAGGCTGTACTCCAAAACCTACGAGATACCGCTTCAGGAGCTTAGAGAGATGATGGCAATGGTCTCGGTGAAAAACCACCGATACGGTGCGATAAACCCAAAAGCCCAGTTCTTCGGAAAGCTGGGTGATCTCAAGGTCGAAGACGTGCTTAACTCCAGAATGATAAGCTCCCCTCTCACCCTCCTTGACTGCTGCCCGATGACTGACGGCGGGAGTGCAGCCATTATTGCCGCAGCGGACATTGCAGAAGATCTGGTTGATACGCCGATCTATGTGAGAGGAACAGGGCAATCATCCGCCGGAGGACTTTTCAGGCAGAAAGAAGATATAATCAAGGCTGTACCCAGAAGGAAAGCTTCACAGATGGCCTTCAGGGAGGCCGGGATGACTCCAAAGGATATAGACTTCGTTGAGATACACGACTGCTTCACCATAGCAGAAATAATCGCAACCGAAGCCATGGGGTTCTTTGAATACGGGCAGGGATGCTACGCAGTTAGAGATGGTGTGACGGGCATTGACGGAGAGCTGCCGGTAAACCCTGACGGTGGACTGATCGGAAAGGGTCATCCGGTAGGAGCTACTGGAGTTTCGCAGGTTTACTCGGTTGTGAAGCAGCTCAGAGGTGAGTTCAAAGAAAACCCCGTGAAGAACGCTGAAACCGGAATGACCGATACACTGGGTGGAGATTTTGGAACTCTGGTCAATATAATCCTGAGTATACACAGGAGGTGATTTCATGAGGTTTGTTGATTTCTTCAACGCTCTTCTTGAAGGAAAGCTAATCGGACAGAAGTGCAGGGATTGTGGCAGCTATACCTGCCCTCCCAAAGCGACGTGCGATAACTGCGGGAGCAGAAATCTCGAGGAGGTTGTGCTGAGTGGCAAGGGCAGAATAGCAACCTTCACAACCACCTACGTCGCTCCATCCGGATACACCGATGAGGCACCCTACACGGTTGCCATGGTGGAGCTCGATGAAGGTCCATGGATTGTGGGGAGAATCGACTTGCCGGCGGATGAGGTAGAGAGGGCTGGACAGGAACTGATAGGAGCCAGAGTATCCGTTTACGGTAAGGAATATGCCACCGAGCCGTTCTATCCAAACAAGGAGAGGAGAGTTGTTCCAATGTTCAGAATAGAGAGGTGATTTCGTGGACTTTGAGCTGGATGAAGATTACAGAATTCTCCAGCAGGCGGTGAGGGAGTTTGCTGAGAAGGAAATAATGCCCTACGGTCAGGAGTACGATGAGAAAAAGGAGTACCCGCTGGACATTTTCAGGAAGGCCGCCAAGCTTGGCTATGTAGGGGCAAGTGTACCTGAAGAGTATGGCGGAGCGGGGATGGGGTGTCTGGCAGAGGCAATAATCAGTGAGGAGCTTACGAGGGCTGACAGCAGCATAGGATCAGCCATAGACCTCGCCGTACTTGGTGTTCCGATGATTCTGAGATTTGGTACTGAAGAGCAGAAGGAAAGGTACGTACCTCCTGTTGTGAAGGGTGAGAGACCCTCTGCAATCGCAATAACTGAACCCGACTGCGGGACGGACGTGGCTGCGATGAGAACAAGAGCTGTAAGAGATGGGGGATGGTGGGTTATCAACGGATCCAAGACCTTCATAACCAACGGCAGTGTTGCCGGGCACACAATTGTAGTGGCAAAAACCGCAGAGACCGATCCCCCCCACAGGGGAATATCCGCTTTCATAGTCGAGACCAGCAGTGAGGGTTACGAGGCGAGGAGAATCGAGAAAATGGGGCTGAACTGCCATGATACGGCGGAGTTAACTCTGAAAAACGTCAGAGTTCCTGCTGAAAACCTGCTGGGAAAGGAGAACAGAGGATTCTATCAGCTTATGGAGTTTTTCAACGAAAGCAGAGTCAAGATTGCCGCTCTGCACCTCGGAATGGCTGTTGGAGCGTACGAAAGGGCACTGGAATATGCCAAACAGCGAAAAGCGTTCGGAAAACCTCTGATCGAGCATCAGGCAATTCAGTTCAAGCTTGCAGACATGTGGAAGGACATAGAGGCTGCAAGACTTCTCGTATACAGAGCTGCATGGATGATAGATAAAGAAAAACCATCTCCACCGCTTAGTTCTGCGGCGAAGCTCTTTGCAAGTGAGGCTGCGGTGAGAATAACATACGAAGCTTTGCAGATATTCGGTGGCTACGGCTACAGCAAGGAGTACGACATAGAGAGGTACTACAGGGATGCCAGAGTGGGGACTATATACGAGGGAACGAGTGAGGCACAGAGAATAGTCATAGCCAGGAGTTTGATGGGAAAGGTCAGAAAGTAGCTCATTTTATTTTCTCATTAAGATTTTTAAAGCGACTAAATGTTGCGTATTTATGAACCTTGACAGATCAAAAAAACTCTATGAGGAGGCATTAAATCTCCTTCCAGGCGGGGTCAGCAGTCCTGTGAGGGCTTTCAAACCTCATCCGTTTTACACTGCGAGGGCTGAGGGATCGAAAATCTACGATGTTGATGGCAACACCTTTATAGACTACTGCATGGCCTATGGCCCGCTGATTCTAGGTCACGGTAATCAGGAGGTAAGAGAGAGGATAATAGACCAGCTCAAAAGCGGGTGGCTGTACGGAACGCCGGTAGAACTGGAGATAAAGTATGCAAAGCTCATCCGGAAGTACTATCCCTCAATCGAGATGCTCAGATTCGTGAATACCGGTAGCGAAGCTACGATGGCGGCTCTGAGGGCTGCGAGAGGTTTTACCGGTAGAGACAAGATCGTGAAAATTGATGGAAGCTTTCACGGGGCGCACGATGCGGTTCTCGTTAAGGCGGGGAGTGGGGCCACAACCCACGGTGTTCCCAATTCAGCAGGGGTTCCCGCCGAGTTCGTCAGAAACACACTGCAGGTCCCCTTTAACAATGTAGAATCACTGGTTGATGTTCTGGAGAAAAACAGGGATGTTGCAGCCCTGATTCTGGAGCCTGTAATGGGTAACTCATCCCTGATACTTCCGGAAAAGGGGTATCTCAAAGAAATAAGAAAAATTACAGCAGAAAATGACGTTCTCCTCATCTTCGATGAAGTCATAACGGGCTTCAGGGTTTCGATGGGTGGAGCGCAGCAGTACTACGGCATTAAGCCGGATTTAACAACTCTGGGCAAAATTGCAGGTGGTGGATTGCCAATAGGAATTTTTGGAGGCAGGAAAGAAATTATGGAGAGAGTCGCTCCTTCAGGGGATGTTTATCAGGCCGGAACATTCAGTGGAAACCCGTTAAGTCTGATCGCCGGTTACACCACGGTCAAGATTCTGGAAAAGAAGGGTGTACTTGAAAGCGTTAACAGAATGACCGAAAAACTGGCTGCAGGAATAGAAGACGTGCTGAAAGACAGGGGCGAAGACTGCGAGATTGCCAGCATAGCCTCGATGTTCTGCATCTACTTCGGCGATCGGCCGAAAAATTACGAAGAGGCATTACGGCTGGACAGAGACAGGTACATGGAGTTCTTCTGGAAGATGCTGAAAAATGGTGTTTTTCTGCCACCCTCCCAGTATGAGACGTGCTTTGTGAGCTACGCCCACAGTGATGAGGACGTTCAAAAGACCGTTGAAGCGGTGAGCAGATCCATATGAAGTTGATCGTTGGTACCAGAGGAAGCAAGCTGGCTCTGGCCCAGACGAACAAGGTTGTCGAGCAACTTAAAGACCGGTACGAGGTTGAGGTCAGAGTGATCAGAACGTCAGGGGACATAATGAAGGATAAACCCCTCTACGAGTTCAAAGGTGTAGGGGCATTCGTTAGAGCGTTGGACATGGCTCTGGCGGAGGGTGAAATTGATCTGGCGGTTCACAGCTTCAAGGATGTGCCCAGCCAGAGAGTCAGTGGGACGGTTGTGGCAGCGGTTCTCAGGCGCGACTCACCATGCGATGTTCTGATTTCCAAAAACGGAGAGAGACTTGAGGAGCTGAAAAAGGGAGCAATCGTTGGTACTTCGAGCCTCAGAAGGAGAGCACAGCTCAAAAGACTTAGAGGAGACCTGAAGTTCGAGAATCTCAGGGGGAATCTGGATACAAGGCTGAGGAAGCTGAAGGAGGAGAACTACGATGCAATAGTCGTGGCAGAGGCCGGTTTGAAAAGACTCGGACTGGATGAAGAATTGGAATACCAGAGATTTGATCCACACGTTGTCGTTCCTCCGGCAAATCAGGGGATTATCGCCATAGCAACGAGAGAGGGTGAGGAAAAGCTTGTTTCACATCTTAATGACAATAGAACGTGGCTTGAAGCAATGGTGGAAAGGGCTGTAATAAAGGAGCTCGGAGTTGGCTGCGCCGTCCCTGTTGGGGTTTACGCTGAGGTGGGAAGCAGAGTGAGGCTGGTTTGCGAGATTCTTGACAGAAAATACACGAGGGTTGAGGAGGAGCTTTCAAAATCCGCAGCGGTTGAGGAGGCAGCAGAAATCGGAAGGATGCTGAAAAGAGATATTTATGACGGGTAAGGTTTACATCGTCGGTGCTGGCCCAGGAAGGAAGGATCTGCTTACCCTGAGGGCATACGAGCTGATAAAAAAGGCTGACGTGATTCTTCACGATGCACTGATAGGAGATGTTGCCGATATTCTCCGGGAGAGCAGAGCTGAGATCATCAACGTCGGGAAGAGAAGTGGAAAGCACAGAAAAACGCAGGAAGAGATCAACCAGATGCTCGTGGAGTACGCAAAGCAGGGCAAGATCGTGGTGAGGCTGAAGGGAGGTGACCCATGTGTTTTTGGAAGGGGAGGTGAGGAGGCTGAGGTTCTCGCGATAAACGGTATTCCATTTGAGTTCGTTCCCGGAATTACTTCTGCCGTCGCCGTTCCAGAGTCTGTCGGAATTCCGGTAACCCACCGCCGCTACGATCCGGCAGTCGTGTTCATAACCGGACGGGAGAGCAGAGAGAGGTTGAACTGGGAGGCTCTGGCAAGGCTAAACGCAACAATAGTCGTTCTTATGGGTGTTGGGAGAGTCGGAGAGATATCGAGACTGCTGATCAAGCATGGAAAGGATCCGAATACGCCTGTAGCTGTGATTGAGAGAGGTTTATCCGATAAACAGCGAGTTTTGATCGTAACACTTGAAAAGCTTCCCAATAAGGTGAAAGAAGAAAAAATAAAAGCACCTGCCGTCATTGTGATTGGTGGTGTGGTGGAGCTCTTTGGAGTTCTGGGAGGGGCAGTCAAAATTTAGGGTTTTGCTGATCCATCAGGCTGCTATTTTAAGGGTCAGTAATTCCGTTGCTGGCATCTCTGCATGCGATCGACTGGGCCCCACGACAATGCTTTTTAACAGCCCCTCTGAAACATCTCGGGTTGAAGGTCGCAATTGAGACGTACGGATGCACCACAAATCAGGCCGATTCGGACATAATGAGGGGACTTCTGTCGAGGTACTTTGAGCTGTCTGGTGTTGAGGAGGCGGACGTGGTTGTCGTAAACTCGTGCGGTGTTGTTGATATAACCGAGAGAAAGATCATCAGAAGAATCCTTGACCTGAAAAATTCGGGAAAGAAGGTTGTACTTGCGGGTTGTCTGACGAGAATAAGCGATATGGCTGTTAAACTTTCGGACTCTGCAATCTCTCCGGACAACATTGACAGGGTTGTCGATGCCGTATTTGCCTCGCTGGACGGTGGATGTTCGTTTATAGACAGAAGAGTGGTGGACAAGTCCCGGTTCTGCAGAGTAAAGAAAAGGAAAAAGGAGAATGCAATCGCCATAATATCCATCTCAGAAGGCTGTACAGGTGCCTGCAGTTTCTGCGCTACAAAATTTGCAAGAGGGAGGTTGAGGAGCTTTTCACTGGACGGCATAGTGGAAGAGGTCGAGAGGATCGTGAAGGAGGGTTACAGAGAAATTCAGCTCACATCTCAGGATACAGGAGCTTACGGGCTTGACAAAGGTAAATTCATGCTTCCTGAGTTGCTGGAGAGGATTTCCAGCGTGAAAGGGGACTTCAGAGTTAGAGTGGGGATGATGAACCCGCAGCATGCCGTGAAAATACTGGACGATCTGATCAACGCCTTCAGCAGCGAGAAGATATACAAGTTCCTGCACATCCCGGTACAGAGTGGAGACAACTCCGTACTGCAGCACATGAACAGGGGACATACGGTTGAAGACTACGTGGAGGTTGTTGAGGCGTTCAGGAAGAGCTTCGATGATGTCCTGGTTTCTACCGACATAATAGTGGGCTATCCTGCAGAAACCGAAGACGCCTTCTGGAAAAGCTACGAACTTTTAAGGGAAACGAGGCCGGACATAGTCAATATAACCAGGTTCTCACCCAGAAAGGGGACTCCTGCAGCAAAGTGTAGGGATATTCCAGGATGGATAAAGAAGGAGAGATCACGGAAGCTCACGGAACTGGTGAGGGAAATAGGCCTTGAGAACAACAGGAGGTTTCTGGGAAAAAGGCTGAAGGTTCTGGTGACGAAAAAGGGTAAGGATAACACGGTTCTGGCAAGAACGAACTCGTACAGAGCGGTGATAACGCAGGGTAATGTGGGAGAATTCAGGGATGTCGAGATAACCGATTGCAGGTTCAACTACTTAAAGGGAAGACCTGCAGAAAGTAAACAATGATCGGGGCAACTATAAGTGCCGGTAGCATATTTCCGACTTTCAGCTTCTTTATCTCCAGCAGGTTGATTCCTATTCCCATGATCAGCAGACCTCCGGTCGCTGTGAACTCGTTGATGATGCTTTCCGTAACCATTCCGCTTATCTTCACCGCCATCAGTGCAAAAAACCCCTGATAGACCAGAATGCTGAGACTTGAGAAGACCACACCAGCACCCAAAGCTGATGCAAGGGCGATCGATGCTATCCCGTCGAGCATGGATTTTGCAAGAAGAATCGATATATCCCCTGTCAGACCTTCCTGAATCGGGCCAAGTATTGCCATCGGACCCACGCAGTAGAGGAGGGTTGCAGCAACAAATCCCTCCGAAAATTTTCCCTTCCCTAACCTCCTCTCCACCCTCCTCCCGAAACTCTCAAGTACTCCCTCTATGTCAGCAAACTCCCCCAAAACTGTGCCAGTGACTACGCTGAGTGTCGGAACAAGCACATTTTCAGTTTTTAATGCCATGGTGATTCCTATGAGCAGTACCGGCAGACCCAGAACATTCATAAGGGCATTTCTCGTACCCTCACTGAGGCGGGAGCCGGCAAGTATCCCCGCCAGAGATGCGAGAACCACCGTCGCAGCGTTGATGAGTGTTCCGAGTATCATTCCAGTCTGTTGGGATGAAATTTAATAACTTTGTCCCTCGGCTATTTTGTTCAATTCGGACTGCACTATAGCCGGCATGATGATACTCACAAGCCAGAAAACCAGAAAGTACAGCAGTGGACTCTCTCCGTTTTTCAAAACCTCTGCAAATCCCTTTGCATATCTGTAAAGCCAGTATATGTTCGCTATCGGGATTATCATAAGCCAGCATGTAGGTATGTCCGCACCGAGGCTGTTCAGCTCCCTCTTCGTCGCCACAGTCCAGTATATAAAATATATGCCGAGCGTCACAATGCCCAGCAGGTATACCTTTATCAGGCTTCTTTTTGTCACCATACAGCCCCTTATAGTCTGGGCTTAATAAGTTTGCGGTAATGTGACACATTCTTTTAAGTTACTCAACAGTCACACTCTTCGCAAGATTTCTTGGCTTGTCGATCTCGCAACCTCTGAGTCTCGCAACGTGGTATGCGAAGAGCTGTAAAGCAACTGAGTGGGTTATGGGTGCCAGAATCGGATCTATTGCGGGAGTTCTTATTACATCATCGGCAAAGGCTTCTATCTCGACATCTTCGTCGCAAACGGCAATAATTTTCGAGTCTCTCGCCTTTATCTCCTTCAGGTTTCCCAGCATGGATTCAAACGTTTCATCTTTAACAACGCATGCTACAACAGGGGTTTTCTCTCCGAGAAGAGCAAAAGGGCCATGTTTCAGCTCACCCGCCGGATAACCTTCGGCGTGTATGTAGGAGATCTCCTTGAGCTTCAAAGCTCCTTCCAGAGCAACAGGATAGCCTATACCTCTTCCAACGTACATGATGTTCTCGTAACCTGCATAACGTCTTGCGAGAGACAGTATTTCATCCTCTCTGTCAAGAATCTGCCTTATCTTTTGCGGCATTAGCCTCAACTGATCCAGTATTTCTTCGAGCTCCCTTTTCGGTACTGCCGAGAGCTTCAGAGCTATCAGGTAGAGCACAATGAGCTGTGCTATGAATGTCTTTGTGGCTGCAACGCCTATTTCCGGTCCGGCTCTTGTGTATACGGTGTAGTCCGCAACCCTTGTCGCTGTGCTGCCCAGAACATTTGTGATTGCCAGTATCTTCATTCCGAGCTTTTTGCCCCTCCTCATCGCTTCGAGAGTGTCTGCAGTCTCTCCGGATTGCGTTATGCCGATCACAAGGGTTCTTGAGAGTGGAGGCGGGTGGTAGTTGAACTCTGAAGCGTACTCAACCCTTACCGGAATTCCGGCAAACTTCTCAATCAGGTACTTGCCCACAAGACCCGCATGGTATGAGGTGCCACACGCCACAATGAGAATGTCCGAGATTCCAGCGAAAAATCCGGCATCTATCTCAATGTCATCCCTCAGATACTCAATCAGCGTATCCTCAACAACTCTCGGATTCTCATGGATCTCCTTGAGCATGAAGTGCTCGTATCCACCTTTCTCCGCATCCTCAATGCTCCACGGTACGAGTTCAGCTTTTCTCTCAACCCTTTTTCCATTACTGTAGATCTCAAAGCCGTTTTTGTCAACGATGACCACATCCCCGTCCTCGAGATAAACGACCCTGTTCGTGTACTCCAGTACTGCCGGAACGTCTGAAGCAAGAAAGATCTCCCCATCCCCAACTCCGAGAATTAGCGGACTCTTGTACCTGCATGCAACAAGTTTGTCCTCCCCGGCATGTACGGCGACAAAGGCGTAGGAACCTTCAAGTTCATCCACAACCTTAAAAACAGCCTTCTCGAAATCACGGCTCTTCATATACTCCTCGATCAGATGTGGAATTACCTCCGTGTCGGTCTCGGACCTGAACTCATGGCCATTCCTTTCCAGCTCCTCCCTCAGGATCTGAAAGTTCGAGATTATCCCGTTATGCACAACTGCAATCTTCCCGCTGCAGTCCATGTGGGGATGGGCATTGACCTCCGAGGGCTTGCCGTGCGTTGCCCACCTTGTATGCCCCACACCGATACCTGAATCCGCCAGATTGATGTCATCCACGCTCCCTATCCCCCCCACTCTCTTGAAGACCTTCAGTTCCCCCCCATCACTGATCGCCAGACCCCACGAGTCGTAGCCACGATATTCTAGCCTCTTCAATGATGACACTATAACTCTGTCAGCCCTCCTGAAGCCGATGTAACCAACAATTCCGCACATGCTCCCACCTTAGAGTACTGTGGAATCGTCAGGTATCTTTCCACTCAGCACCCTGTTTGATGCGACTTTGCTGTTGTTACCGACTATAGCCCCTCCCTCCGCTACAACGTTCGCCCCTATCATGCAGTTCTCTCCTATGAAGGCCCCAGCTCTGATTCTATGCACCTCATCACCCATAACGACCTCAGTCTCATCGCTCACCGCCGTAAACCCTGCCTTTATCACACAACCACTGTCTATCACCGAGTCCTTTATACAGGAGTGGGGGCCTATGATAACATTATCCCCAATCACCGAATTCTCTATGTACGCAAATGCGCCGATTCTAACATTATCGCCGATTGACGAAAAACTCTTTATCACCGCATTCTGTCCGATATCGCAGTTCTCACCGACCATGGACTTTTCAACGTAGGCTCCAAACCTAACCACCGAGTTTCTGCCAACAACTGAACTGACAATTTCCGCCTTCTCCACCCTCCCTGCCGTTATCGTTCCGTTTACATTCATTGCCAGCTCATTAACCCTGATGATGTCCCACGGATAAACTATATCCAGCCACTTTCCGGACTCAACAGCCCTGAACTCGTATCCATCATCAATCATCTCATTTATAACATCCGGTATGTCGTTATGGCGAATATATTCGAAGATTTCACTTCCGAACATGTAAATACCGGTGTTGAGAAGGTTGGATATTGCCTCTTTCGGCTTTTCCACAATCCTCCTAATCCTCTCACCTTCAAGCTCAAGAACTCCGTATTTTGAAAATTCCTCGGACACCCTGTAGGCAACACTCCATTTCTCCAGCCTCTTTATTGTTCCAGGATCGATTATGTTGTCTCCCGAGACAACAACAAAGTCCCCATCAACGAATTTCTCTGCCTGCTTCAAAGCGTTTGCTGTGCCGATCTGCCTCTCCTGAATGGCGTATTTTATTTTTACACCCCATTTGCTTCCATCACCAAAGTAATCCATCACCCTGCTCTTTCTGTAACCAACAACGATAATAAGATCCCTTATTCCAGCTCTGGAAAGTGATTCAACAACATATTCAAGAATGGGTTTATTTCCAACCTTAATCATAACCTTCGGCTTGTTCACGGTGAAGGGTCTTAACCTCTGCCCCTCCCCCGCAGCCAGGATTACAGCTTTCATAACCACACCTCACATAACTCTCGAGAATGGCTCAACAAAACCACCAACAACCCTTCCCGGACCGATCAGAACGTCATTGCCTATCATCGTCCCGACGTTTATCGAAACGTTTATCCCGGTTTTGACGTTATCGCCGATTACAGCCCCGAACTTCTTCAATCCGGTGTCCTCTTTTTTCCCCCTGACGCTCACGACAATATTCCTCTCATCCAGCCTGAGATTGGCAATTTTAGTCCCGGCCCCAAGGTTGCAGTTCTCCCCTACAACGGAATCGCCAACGTAGTTCAGGTGAGGAACCTTGGTTCCGGACATGATGATCGAATTTTTAATTTCCACAGCATTGCCAATATGACAGCCATCACCAATTGCCGTGTACGGCCTAATGTAGCAATTCGGACCTATTCTGCAGTTCTCTCCGATGATCGCAGGGCCAACGATGTAGCTGCCAGCCATCACAACTGTATTCTCCCCGATAATGACGTTGCCCTTAATCACCGCCCCCTCCTCAACCTCCCCATCAACTCTCCTCTTTATTCTGGCCAATAAAGCCTTATTCGCCTTCAGCAAATCCCATGGGTAGCCAACGTCTATCCAGCTTTCGACTTTCACCGCTCTGAACTTCATTCCGCCATTAATTGCCATCGTTATCGTGTCCGTTATTTCATACTCACCCCTTTCGGAAAGGGGCGTTTTTCTGAGACAATCCACGATCCTGCTGTCGAAATGGTAGATTCCAGCGTTTATCAGATTTGTAGGGGGACTTTCGGGTTTTTCAATAATTCTCCTGATGAACCCATTCTCCAGCTCAACAACACCGAAACTGGATGGATTGGAAACCTCCACAACAGCCACGGAATTCTTCTGTTCGACTATTTTCCTCAAATCATCTTCAAAAACGATGGCATCGCCGTTAAGCATGATGAATTCTTCCTCCAAAAGATGTTCTGCTGAGAGCAGGGCATTTGCCGTGCCGAGCTGTCTTGTCTGCCGGACATATCTTATCCTCACACCCTCAAACTCCCCGCCAAAATGATTTCTCACAGTCTCGTCCCGGTATCCAACAACCATAACAACGTCGTCAATTCCGGTGTTGATGAGATTCTCAAGCAGGTGCTGAAGGATTGGCCTGTTGGCTACGGGCAGCATCACCTTCGGTTTTGTGTAAGTTAGGGGCCTCATTCTTGTTCCTTCTCCTGCTGCAAGGATTACAGCCTGCACGGAGATAGTCTTTACTTACTCAGTTAAAAAATTAACGTAGAACAATTAATAAATAGTCCGGACATCAAGACTGTTTTGTGAGGGCAAAGATAGAGGTCGTTGAAGTTTCTGGAAAATGTGCGGCGGGATACAAGGTCGGTGATACCTTCTACCTGAGGGATTTTCTGATCGAGGCGGATATTCCTGTCTGCATCCATGCGATTTACTCTGTCGGTCATGTGGCGTATACCCTGACCCATGCCGGTAAATTCAGGACTGAGGGGGAGATATTCCTGTCCTGTCCGGACCCCGGTAAACCTCACGGAGAGGGGAAAGTAACATTCAGAATAGAGGTGAGCGAATGATTCCCGCTGCCAACGAACAGGAATCTCCGAAATCGGTACGGGATTCATCCATCCTGAAGGGTCAGTAAAGGGGTGAAATCATGATCTTCGGGGTGATAGGTGTTGGAAACATGGGTAAAAACCATGTAAGGGTCCTTACGGAGATAAAAAAGGTTGAGGAGGTTGTAGTATACGATGCCAATCCCACCCGGGCAAAGGAGGTTGCAGATGCCTACGAGGTCAGCACTGCCGAGTCTATGGACTCGCTCCTCAGGGAGGTCGATGCTGTAAGCATTTGTTCCCCCACGAGCCTACACTTTCACCACATAAAAAGAGCCGTTGATTCGGGAAAGCACGTACTGGTTGAGAAGCCGATAACTTCCA
This sequence comes from Archaeoglobus neptunius, assembly GCF_016757965.1. Taxonomy (NCBI): domain Archaea; kingdom Methanobacteriati; phylum Methanobacteriota; class Archaeoglobi; order Archaeoglobales; family Archaeoglobaceae; genus Archaeoglobus; species Archaeoglobus neptunius. The sequence goes on from NZ_JAEKIW010000017.1 coordinate 31,821, forward strand.
GCTATGATGAGGCCCGGAAAGTTCTGGAAATGGTTGAAGGAAAAGACTTTGTTTTCGGTGTTGGGCATATTGAGAGGTTCAATCCTGTGGTTTCTGAGCTGGTCAGAGTTGGGGTTGATGCTGTTTATGTGGAGATGAAAAGGCACAATCCCGCCTCGATAAGAATGGAGGACTCCACGGTTGTGGAGGACCTGATGATACACGATATAGATATTCTCTTTAACGTTCTCTTCCCGGATGTCGAGGATTTCAGAATATCCTCTGCCGGAACCAGGAGCGTCGTGCAGGTTTTAATCAACTCTGGAGATTCTGTTGCATCTCTCTCGGCAAGCAGAATTTCTTCAAAGAAAATCAGAAGACTGTACATCGAGAACGAGAATTTCACAGTTGAGGGGGACCTCATGACCCAGGAGATGTACATATACAGAAGACCGGCAGTTTACAAAACAATCAACGAGAAGTATCTGCAGGAAAATGTGATTGAGAAAGTTCTTATCAACAAGATTGAACCCCTTAAGGTTGAGCTTAAAGCTTTCGTGGATGCTGTTGAGGGCAAACAGGACTTTCCGGTTACTGCAGAGCAGGCTGTCAAAAATCTGAAAATCTGTGAGATTATAAAAAAGGACATCAGGCTTTAAAATTGCATTTGAAAACCGATGCTAGATTAACCCCATCTCCCTAACTTTCTCAATAACTGCCCCCACTTCTTCCTCAACACTCAGTCTGTCCGTATCCAGAACAAGCTCAGGATTTTCGGGCTCCTCGTACTCGCCATCAAGCCCGGTCAAGCCCTTTATTTCCCCATTAAGAGCTCTTCTGTACAGACCTTTGGGGTCCCTTCTTATCCTCTCCTCCAGAGAACATCTAAGGTAAACTTCAACAAATTTTCCTATCTCTTTCCTTGCATATTCCCTCCATCTCCTGTAAGGGGCAATTACTGCCACTATGGTTATGACGCCGTTCTTGGCCAGCAGTTTCGCCATCTCCACAACCACTCTGTTGTGCATCTCCCTTTCCTCTTTGCTGAATCCCAGGTCGGGATAAAGCCTGCTCCTTATCCCATCTCCATCCAGAACCTCCACTGCATAACCCAGCGACTGAAATTCCTCCGCCAGAGCCTTTGCAAGGGTCGTTTTCCCAGCCCCGCTCGGGCCGGTAAGCCACACCACGAACATCACTACACTATCAAACTTCGGCCTCTTAAACCTTCTGCGCTCAGACCAAACAGGGAAAGAATCGTGGGGGCGACATCGTATATGCTGCACTCAACAATCCTGCTCCCTTTCATTTCCGGCGTGTGCAGGGCAAAAACTCCGTATTCGGAGTGGACAGCGTCATCCGGGCCGGTGTCATTCTCCAGCAGGTAGTTGCTCTCCCATCCGAGTGTTCCCGCAGCCCTCCAGTACAGATTATCAAAGTACACCATCATATCCGGCTTATCCCCATTTGTAACCGGGTAAATTTCCTCGGGATAGTAAACCCTCGTTTCCCATTTTTCCCCATCCGGCCCCCTGATCGACTTTACTGCCTCAGCCACCTCATCCCTAACCATGTCATACTCTGAAGAGCTCACAACACCCCTGGACTCTCTGCCCCTGACGTTCAGGAAAATTCTGGCATAGTATCCACCCCATGCCCAGGCAGTGGTGTTTTTCCAGTCCACTTCGAGCTGTTCGAATCTTACGATCCTGCCATTCTCGTAGCTGGCTTTGAGCATGCCCTCCTGAATTAGCCACTGGTTCACGGCAAAGGCACCCTTCATCCTTTTTACACCGTGATCGGAGACCACCATTACTGCCGTCTCTTCATCAAGCAGCTTCAGAGTTCTGCCAATCTCCCTGTCCAGCAGCCTGTAGTAATTGCGAATAACGTTTTTGTAGGAACTGTTAGGCTCGTACAGATGATGGTTCTCGTCAAAATACTTCCAGAAGGCGTGATGAATCCTGTCAAGACCTATTTCGACGAACCAGAACAGATCCCAGTCCTTGGTTTCGATCATGTGCCTTACCACTTCAAATCTTTTCTCGGTCATCTCCCATATCCTGTCTCTAACCTCTCCCCTGTTCTCCTTGCGAAAAACAACGTCAAAGATATACTCCCCCACAACCTTCTCGATCTCGGACTTGAGACTTGATGGATAGGTGTAATTTACGGAAGAGTCAGGAGTAATGAAGCAGCCGACCATCCAGCCATTTACCTTCCTGGGTGGGTAGGATGGAGGTATTCCCAGCAAAAAAGACTTCAACCCTTTCTCTGCAAGATAATCCCACACAGCCCTTTCCCTGACCATCAGGCTGTGAGCAATCCAGATATCCCTGTAGCTGTTCTTCTTCCTATGCCTGAAACCATACAGACCGAGCTCACCCGGTGTTTTTCCGGTAGCCATGCACATCCAGGCCGGGATGGTTATGGCAGGTATGCAGCTTTTCATCGGACCCATGATTGATCCAGAGAGCAGCCTTTTCAGGTTTGGCAGGTCATCAATAAACTCGTGAAAGAGAAGTTCCGGTGGTGCAGAATCGAGACCGATGATGAAAAGCTTCATGTCAATCGAGATATCCCAGAGCTCTCAGCCTCTCCTTAACCTTCTCTTCCTCTTCCTCACTGAAAACCTCCTCTTCCTCCTCTTCCTCCAGACTCGCCAGAACCTCTCTCAAAACGTAGGTTACGTATTCGTCCACGGAGCCGAAGTCCGTGTCCTTTATCCTCTCTTCGATTCTGGTGTAAACGTCTTCGGGTATGCTGATTGTTCTCTCGCTCATGCATGGCGTTTCGTGAGGGGAATTAATAAAGGTTTTTCTAATTTGATTTAATGCTACCCGACCGACATGATAACCGTTCTGGACAGCAATGCTTTATAACATACTGTATTTACCGTTTTTGTGAAACTTGCGAGAAAGGTGGCAAGAAACGCAATATACAACACTTCAGCCTTGATAGTTGGGAGTGTCTCGGGCCTTTTCCTCACCATCATTCTTGCAAGGGTTATGAAACCCGAACAGTTTGGTATTTACAGCCTTGCACTGTCCATCGCCATGGTTTCAATCGCCCTTGCAAACCTCGGTGTTGATGCGGGTGTTGTCAGGTATACTGCATATCACGCAGGTAGAGGGGATCTGGCCAAAATCAGGGGGAACTTCAGGTACTTTCTCAAGATCAAGACCGTTCTGGCCTTTTCAATTTCTGCATTACTGGCCGCTCTTTCCGGGCAGATCGCCTCATTCTTCGGAAATGAGAGTCTGACTCTACCAATTGCCTTTGCAGGAGTGATCGTCCTTTTTGCCTCGTTTACGAATATTCTGAACGCTTTTTTTATGGGTCTGCAGGAATTCAAATACAGCTTTCTGAGACAGGTGGTTTATGAGATTTCCAGATGGGCGTTTGTTTTACCACTGGGCATTGCCTATCTTGCTGCCGGAGCTTTAGCCGGATTTTCCATGGCATATGCCATGGCGTTTATATTTCTGCTCTATGTTTTGAGTTCCAGATACAGAGAATACGTTTGCGGTGAAACTGCCGTCAGGGATGAAAGAGTCAACGTTTTCATGGGTTTTATGACTCTGGCGAATATATCCGGAATGATTTACGCATATGTGGACAGCATCATGATAGGATACTTTCTGGGTACAACGGATGTGGGCTACTACCGGGCAGCTTACGTTCCGGTTTTTGCTGTTGTTGGAATGATCTCATCTTTTGGGGGTGTCATGTTTCCAACTTACACCCAGATGGGACTTGAGGAGATAAGAGCATCTTTCAGCAGGATTTTGAGGTATACATCCATCATCGCCTTTCCCCTGATGGTCACAATTGCCTATCTATCCGAACAGATTGTAACAGTCGTCTATGGTGTTGATTACCTTCCCGCCGATCTGCCGATGAAAATACTGGCTCTTGCACTAATTCCGGGCGCCTTCAGTTATCTCGGGTCCATATTCAGCGCCAAAGAAAGGCCCGAGATTCCTGCCACGCTGATTACGGTAAGCATGGTGCTCAACGTCATCCTGAACTATGTTCTGATAACTGCAATAGGTATCGCCGGAGCGGCGATTGCAACAGTTGTTTCGAGGTTCTTTGTTCTGCTTGCCACCATTTTCCTACTCCACACAGTGTTCAGGATTGTCCCGAATTTCAGGGCAACCCTAAAGCCTCTGTTTGCTGCATCTGTTATGTTCGCTGTGCTGTACGCATTTCCGAAACCTGAGACGCTGATATACGGGCTGGTAGAGATTGCTTTAGCGGTATGCGTGTATACTGCGGTGATTTTTCTTATCAAAGGTGTGAGCAAAGAGGATGTTGAGTTCTTAAAAGATGTTTTCAGATGAGAAATGGGGTAGCGAAGAGAGAGAAATGAGAGGCAATATCCTTTTAAATGCTGCATATTTAAACTTTGAAAGATGAATGTGCTGGTCACAGGAGCATCAGGACAGATAGGTTCGTATGTCCTGGAACTGCTTTCAGAGGAGCACAACGTGGTGGGTGTGGATCTGAAGCACTATCCATTTGGAGAGGAGTTTGTGGATATGGTGGTTACGGGGGATTTGAGGAGTTACTTTACTGTCAGAGAAATGGTCGAAAAGGTGGATGCTGTGATTCACCTGGCTGCGCAGGTTTCTGTTGAGAGAAGCTGGATGGATCCGGTTTATGATGCTAAAAACAATATAATTTCGACGATAAACCTCCTTAAAGCGAGTTCTGAAAGCAAAGTGAAAAAATTCATCTACATTTCATCAGCAGCAGTTTACGGCAATCCACTGTATGTGCCGATTGATGAGAACCATCCAACAAATCCAATTTCTCCATACGGTGTGAGTAAACTGGCAGGAGAACACTACGTGAAAATTTACATTGAAAAAATGCACGTGAACATCGTCAGACCCTTTAATGTCTATTCAGAAAGAATGGATCCGAGAAACCCATACTCCGGCGTTATAGCCAAATTCATCGAAAGAGCGAAGAAGGGGCTGCCTCCGGTGATCTACGGAGATGGAGAGCAGACGAGAGATTTCATACATGCAAGGGATGTGGCGATGGCAATTAAAGCTGTGTTGGATGAGGGGAGAAACGGAGAGGTCTACAATATCGGAACGGGAAAGGAGACATCAATTCTGGAGCTGGCGAAAATGGTCATGGAAGCTTTCAGAATTGATGAGGAACCGGTGTTCGATAAGGAAAGGGAGGGGGACATAATGAGGAGCTGTGCAGACATTTCTAAGACCAGAGCGTTGGGATTCGAGCCAAAGACAGAGTTAGCGAGTTTCATAAAGGACTTTATGACAATTTGAACTTACAACTTAATTAAAGGGAAAATTAAAGTTTGGAACTAATCTTTCTAACAGTACTTTTGAGTTTTACCTGTTTTAGGTATTTTTTGACATCACGAATTAAAAGTTCCTTGACATCTTCTGCGATCTCAATCTCTGGATCGTAAGATTTTACGTATTCAAGAACACCATCTCTGACGTTGTATATGCCTTTGTATGGGCCGTGGTATACAGCTATGCGGTGCTTTTCGAGATGCTCAATGTTGCGGCGTTCTTCTTCCGTGTTAACTTTTCCAACATATCCTGGACTGAATACTTCAGAATAGACCGGACCGTATGAATATTGAAATTTCCATACATTTGAGTTTATAAAAGCTTTAAGTGTGTAAAAAACATCTTTCAGTGAGATCCAACAATAAGAACTAGAATCTCGCTCAAATCTACCATCTTTTGGCACTCTAACGTAAAGTGGGACCTTAATTAATTCATCGTGCAAAAAAACCCCATGACCTATTTGATTGTGTTCTCCCAGTAATTGGCCATGATCACTAGTTATTATAACGATACTTTTTAAAATTAATCCTTTATCTACAAGCCATTTTAGAGTTTTTTCGAGTCTAGGTATAAGATACATTATTTCATTTTGGTATTCATTTTGGAGCTTTATGGCTAATTTTGAAGGAATTTTCGTATTTTGTTTTAAAACTCTTAATCTTAATGTTGCGAAATCAACACCTCTGTACGGTTCGTGAGTTTCCATCAGGTTGACAAACATGAAAATTGGTTCATTTATATCCTTAAATACACGTACACTAGCCTTAAGATACTCATCAACTCCTTTATTAAGAGGCCATTTTTTAAATCTAACAAAAAATTTTCTATATAAATGGGTAGTGCCTTTCGAAATAACATTAAATTTTAATCGTTGACAAAACACTTTTCCGATAGGTAATATGTTGTAATATTCATTGAAAAAATTAAATCCCATTTCCGGAGATATCCACTGATTTGCAGAAACAAGAACCATTTTATATCCTGAGAGTGTCTTAAAAATTGTTTTTTTATTAATCTTTTGTATTTTACAAGGATATATTTTAAATTCAATTGGCTCTTGGTATGCAAAAAAAGGCTCGTGAACTCCATGCTCACTAGGATACATTCCAGTAAACATAGATACATGACTGGGTATTGTCCACGGAGCAGGAGCTATAACGTTCTCATACCTGACAAATCCGTATTTCTTTAATACGTCCCAGATAGGCCCAGAGTAGTCATCTCTAAGAGTATCCAATACAATCCAGATGATGTTGGGACGGTCACCCATTCTTGTTCCCCCCATACAGTATTCTCTTAGGCTTATCGTTATCAAAAATACCTCTCAGGCCATCCAGATAAGCTGATGTTACGAAAAAAATCCTACTCAGCTTGTGATCGTCAAAAAGAAGAATTCCACCAATTATTAATAGGTAATTAGTAATCAGTTTTTTGAAAAATTGTATTCTTGGAGCGTACCTATATCCGAGATACGCCCAGTTTCTATACTCGAAATATAATTTCCAGAATTTCCCATAAGGAATAACTCTCCGTTTTAAGGGACCTATTTGCTTAACCTCAGAAATTTTAGTCTCTTCTTTATGGACTATTACCGATGACGGAATCATATACACAGCACCAATTTTTATTAATCGTAAAAAGTACTCAACATCATCATACCATATAAAGAATTCACGTAGTGGAAAGCCTATACTATCTATCGCATCTTTTTTTATTAACGGGCCGACAAAAGAGGAGTGATGTATACTAATATATTTTTGAGCTTGGCTCCATAGCGCAACTCTGAATTTCAAAAAATTTCCATCGACAAAAGTACCTCTGTGACCTACAAATTTACCATTAACATTTAATTTTAAAGGCGTGACAACAACTGCATTAGGTAAATCAACATAATTTAACAACTGTTCCAAAGCATCTTTTTTGGGCTCCGCATCATCATCCATCACCCATATCCAGTCATAACCTTCTGAATATGCTCGCTTGATTCCTTCATGAAATCCACCTGCACCACCTACATCTTCGTAAAGACGCACATAAATCACCCTAATTGGCTTTCCAGAATCTGAAACGATGATGTGTCCAGTTGTCCAAGAATGGGATTTGGACTCATGTGGAGGAATTTTTTTAATATATCCCTGATCTCTGAGAGCTTCTGGGGTACCATCGGTAGATGGGCCGTCAATAATAAAAATCGCATCAGGAGGTCTTGTCTGAGTTCTAAGGGCCTTTAGGCACTCAAGCAGAAGTTTCTTCCGGTTAAACGTGACGACCACAGCAGCAACTCTAATGGTATTTTTGCAACTCAATTATATCACCTTTCTTTATCCGTGTTAAGTTCTTTAGAGCAAATTTTATGGCGCGAAGTATTGTCAATATATTTCTTATTTCTGTTTTTAGGTCTTTATGAATTATGCCGCTTACAAAATGAGTTAGTATTTCTCCTGAGTTTCGCCATAAAAACACCAGAATATTAAGCTTAGTATCTCCAAAATGTTTATACAGCATATAAAGATTCGTTACACATCTATGGGCTTCGAGGGAATATCCAAGCAACCTTCCAGATGGTGATTTTTTGTGGATCAGCAGAGATCCTCTAACGAGATAAAGACTATTGCTACCATATTTCTTGTATATCTGGTAAGAAAAATCAACATCTTCTGAATAACTGTATTTCAATAGTTTCCAATCAAAATCAAATTTTTCAAGGACCTTTCGCCTATACGCCATATTGCATCCAGAAAGCCACTGTGTCGGAACATGTTCTTTACAACTAGACATTGTTGGTATGAAAGAGCGCTGCACCTTAGGTCTTTTAGTCTGGCGAAAAAGTAAAAACAATGAACTGAACATCCGATATAACCTGGGGAGCCTAATATTTGTTATACATCCGGTAACTCCAAGAACTTCGGGATGGTCTTCTAAAAAACTCAGCATGTTCTTCAGATACTCTGAATGGAGAATTACATCATCATCGAGGAATACTATTATGTCCCCTTTAGCCAACCTTGTAGACTTATTTCTCACACGGGCTAAAGACGGGAACTTTGAGGGGGCCCAAACATACCTCACAGGATAGCCCATATTTACAACCTTTAAAATTTGACGTAACCTGTCATCAGGAGATTCATCAAATATTATAACCTCATCAGGTAGAATCGTTTGGGTGTTCAGTGACTGAAGCGTTAAGAGTGGATCCTCATATCTCTTGTAGGTCGGTATTATCACCGAGACTCTTTTTGCCATCATTAACACACCTCTAACTGACTGTCAGTACCCTGAATTGTTGAAACGTACAGTCGTATAAGTTTTTTACAAATTACTTCCGCCCTCCACCTCCTTAAAGCCTCTTTCTTAGCCAATTTACCCATCCTCTTTCTGAGCCTAACATCAGATGCCAGAATTAGTAGAGATTCGGCAATCTCCTCTGGATTGCTCGGGCTTACTATGTGGCCAGTTTTGCAATGTTTTACCATGTATGGCATTCCACCAGCTCTCGAAGCAATCACCGGAGTTTCTGTAGCCATTGCCTCAGCAATTACCATTGGGGTCGTCTCCTGAAAAGATGTCAGAGCCACTATTGATGACTTGGAGTAGAGTTCAAGCAATTTTTCGTACGGGACTTTCCCGAGGAACTTAACGTTTCGTAAATCCTCCTTCCTGACGAATTCCGTAAGAGTTTCGAAATAGCTCTTATCGCCAATTCCCCCAACAATCCAAATCTCGAAATCTGACAGTTCAGGTTTGGCTACTGCCACACTCCTTAAAAAACCGAGCTGATTTTTCCGTGCAGTTATCGTAGCAGGATATAGTATAACACTATCTTCGCTTTTCTCGACATTAAAGAATTCATCTGATATGGGGTTTTCAATGATTACCGTTTTAGACAGATCAAAACCTTTCTGAGAAAGTTCTTTCAAAACATACGGAGAAATTGCAGTAAACCTTGTCAAAAGATTGTAAAAGCTCCTAAACCTTCTCTCATTTAACCACAGTGACGTTCTCATATACGGCCCCTTATACATTCTCTCTTTCCATAAAATCCCATGCAGGGTAAACACAGTTTTAGTCTTGTTAATCCACGGAAAAATACTATATATATCGTGAGAATGTACCAAGTTCGGGTTATTCAGCCTGTGCATTTTCAAGAAAGCTTGTAATTCCCCCGTAAAAGTGACGGGTGGATAAAGTTTCATGTTAATGACTTTTATACACTCGTCCAGTTGCACAACCCCTCTCCTATCACAGGACGGTATGGAGATAAAGGTTAGAGCAATATTCTCTCTTTCAAGCTCATTTTTAATGGTGAGAAATCCTTTAAGTGTGTTGTGTGCTACAACTGAAGGGCCTAAGTATGGATCCAACACATTCGGTGCGGTGATATAGATAGTGTACATTTCTTCCACCTTTAAAACAACAGTCAAACTATTCTTTCGTAAATCTGCACAATACATTTTGCAATATTCTCCCAGCTAAACTGCTCCCCATATCTTCTTATCCTCCCTCTGTCCCACTCCTTCTTAATTGCAATTAAAATTTTCTCTGCCAGATCATCTGCATTACCCGGTTCGCTGAGGAATCCATAATCTTCCGAAGTTATTATTTCAGGAATTCCCCCCACCTTAGTCCCCACAAACGGCAAACCAACACCTAAAGCTTCGAACATTACTGTTGGGTTCCCCTCGTTCAGACTCGGCAAAACGAAAATGTCTGCAGCATTCATCCACAGCGGTATCTCGCTATGGGGCTTAGCACCAACGAGCTTGACCACTCCTTCGAGATTCAACTTTTTAACCTCTTTCTGTAGTTCTTTTTTTAGGTTACCATCACCCACAATATATAGAATAACATCATCACTGTTTTCGGATATTTTTCGCATGGCTTTTACAAGATATTTATGACCCTTTACTGGAACAAGATTTGCCACATTCAGGATAACTTTTTTATTTTGAGGAATTCCCAGCCTATTCCTTGCAACGTGTTTTTCTACTGGTCTAAATAGTTTAAGATCCACGCCATTGGGAACCACGGACACATTCATTTCCGGAATTCCGATTTTATGAACTATAATTTCGTAATTTCTCCTACTTACTGTGATGATATGGCTGGCATTTTCAAGAGTGAATTTTACCTTATTAAACCATTTTCTGCTTCTGAACGGAAGATCATAAACATCGTAACCATGAGCGGTAACCACAACAGGAACCCCGAACTCTTCCCCGAGTTTCACAGCAGCATACCCACAAGGCCAGATGAAATGGGCATGAATCAAACTGAATTCAATTTCATGTTCAATAATATACCTACTGAATTTTTTAAATAACATATCCCCCAAACCCGTGTTTTTTCCATCCGGGATAAAATAAAGTGTGGAGACAGTGTTGACCCTGACGTTCTCTGGACTGTTTTCTAAATATATTAATTCTTTTCTTGAAAATTTTTTTATATTTTTAAAATACGAAAATGGCAAGTATCGTGCCAATTCAGATAAAAAATTATGATGGACAAAAATTGAAATACTGGAAACGTATTTGGCTGTTGCATCGACCAATCCTTTCACAAAAGTGTGATAATGTGGAGATATTACCAGGATATCCATACTAACCCCCATTTCTCATTCTGGTTTACCATTCAGTTCTTTCAAAATTTCCACCACCCTTCTGCTCGCCTTACCATCCCCAAACCTCTGGCTGTAGTGTCTTCTTTCCGGCTCGAAGTTTTCAACTGCGTTCAGTATCCTGCTCTTGTCTGCCCCCACAAGAACGTTCCACCCATCCTCTACAGTTTCTACCCATTCAGTTGTCTCTCTCAGCGTGATGCACGGCACTCTGAGTATGTATGCCTCCTTCTGCACACCACCGCTGTCAGTGATTACCTTCCTAGCGTTCTTTTCCAGAACAAGCATATCGAGGTAACCAACAGGCCTTATAACGTTAACATTCTTTACGACCGTTTCCCAGAGGCCGAAATTCTTCAGCCTGTTCTCGGTTCTTGGATGGCATGGAAACACGAGATTCTCTGTTTCGCAAAAGGCTTCTACTATGTGTTTCAGTCTTTCAGCATTGTCAGTGTTTTCCGCCCTGTGGACAGTCGCCAAAAAGTATTCCTCCGGTTCTAAACCGAGTTGATCGAGAATTCTTGACTTTTCCTCTGCTATCTTAATGTTCTGCTTTACAGCATCAACCATAACGTCTCCGGTCAGGTGCACGCCCCTAACTATACCCTCCCTCTTTAAATTCTCAACCGCCCGTTCAGTTGGACAGAAAAGCAGATCGGAGCAGTGGTCGGTCAGCACTCTGTTTATCTCCTCTGGCATCTTTCTATCAAAAGACCTCAATCCTGCCTCGACATGCGCGACTTTGATGTGGAGCTTCACCGCTGCCAGAGCTCCTGCAAGAGTGGAGTTGGTGTCGCCAAATACAATTACCAGATCTGGCTCCTCCTTAAACAGAACTTCCTCGATTTTTTTGACCATCTCACCCGTCTGGTATCCATGAGTTCCAGAACCAACCCCCAGATGGTAATCGGGATCTGGAATTTCGAGCTGCTCGAAAAACACCCTGTCCATCTCGTAATCATAGTGCTGACCTGTGTGCACAACCACCTCATCAAATTCCTTTCTAATCTCTTTTGACAGTGGAGCCAGCTTTATGAAATTTGGTCTCGCTCCTACGATAGAGACGACCTTCATGAGATCACCTGAACCTGTACTGTATCTCAGGTTTCTCTCTAAACCTATCAAGGCTTTCCGGATAGCTTTCTATAAACCAGCACATAAATTCCGAGATATCCACCTTATTTTCGATTAATTTCATTCTTTTCTTTTTCCACTCTCGCTTATAGCTATCGTCCACTGAAATCTCAAACGCCCTTTCCATAGCCTCTCTTGTGTTTTCGAAATTCATGAGAAGACCAAGCCTCTGGAGTTCGATAAAGTTGCCCATCTCCCTCTTGCTGTTCACAAACCTATTTGATCTGATTGTTGGTGTCCCAAGAATCGCCGCCTCTGTAGCCATGGTCTGCGTATCCGTAACCAGCAGTCTTGCAAAATAGAGAACATGATGAATCTTTTTTTTGGACACAGGTAGCAGGTAATTCTCAATACCTTTGGGAACCTCGCCTTCAGCCGAAACGAACACTGTAAGGTTCTTATTCAATTTTTTAACCATCTCAACCTTATCCTCATAGCTGAACCCGCCAACGCCTATGTCATGAGCAGCATCAAAAGCATTGAATCTCAAAACCGCATATTCCCCCTCCTCAACTCCCAGTTCCTCGAGAACACCTTTATCAGGCTGGAAGTACTTTGGATGGAGGTAGGCAAGTTCTTTAAAGGAGTCAATTCTGAGATGCTTCCCCCCGAGATCATCAAGATAGCAGTAGGGGGTTAAAATCGCATCGACAAAGGGCATGTATGCCCTCATCTGAAGGGCGAGAAATTTGCTCGTTCTCGGCTCTGAGTCGTAGAAAACAAAACTTTTCGTCCCGAGAACTTTTGCGGTGTACGGGGCGTATATCTCGAACCCCGTTATGACCTCAGGCCTGAAGTTTTTGAGCAGCTTTCTCGCCCTCAGAATGTCAGCCGGAAGTTTGATTATCCTGTCCCAGTTCGTCTTAACCCTTGAGAACACCTCACCCTTAACCTCTGAAACCTCAAGGGTTTCTCCGTAGTCCCTGTATAGAATCTTAACCTCATTTCCTCTCTCGACTAACTTCATCACAATATTTTTGTAAAAGTGATACTGAGCGGGCGTTGAGATAAAGATTCCGATTTTCATTGGAAAATGTAGCCTGACTTGCATAAAATTTTTGACACCCTAAAGACTCGCAATCCCACTCACCCTCATGGAACTCGAAATCCATTTCTGCTTTCCTCAGCAATCACCTCGCATCAAAATACGAAGTTTCCACCACATCAGCCTCAGTGGTGTCCAGCACATCTCCTCTGCTAACCTGAACCATCCTGCCCACCCCCTTCGGCTTCAGCCTCAGCCTGACCACTGTGAGCTCACACTCCTCCATATAGCCAGGCGAGGAGTAGAACAGGGACTGACTCATTATCTCCTTGCCCGTTATCTCCGCAATAAGCCCGCTCACACCCCTCCCCAGATCGTTAACCCTCGCAGGGGTAAGAAACACGCAATCTCCAATCTCGGCTCTCAGGGCTGTTGCAACATTGTGGGCACTTCTCAACTCCACTGTCCGGATGTTTCTCCTCAAAAGCTCTTCAATAACATTCCTCGATATGCCGGTAAGGACATAACACCTCATGCTATCACCCGTACATCGGAAATTCCTCTTTTTTCGCCTCCTGCATCCTCGCCTGTTCAGCCAGTCTCTGCATCTGAGCCTCTATCATCTCTGCCTCCTTTATGAGTTTTTCCACACTTACATTCCAGCCCATGATTTTGTTAAAGGCATCTATCAGGCTTGCAGCCGCTCTCGGATCAGGGTTAAACCCAACAGTCTCCCCAAGCAGGACAATGCCCGGCATCTTTGCAGCAACGCACTCGTTCATTATGCTGCCAGCAATTCCAGAGATTGTGCCAGTTTTAAAGATCTCAATGTGATCCTTTATCTCATCAAGCAGTTCCTTTCTTGTTGCAGCTCCAAAAACCCTCTTTCTGTCCTCAAACGTTGCGACTCCGGCAAAAGAGTAAATTCGGTTGGCGTTTATCTCCGCTGCCCACTGAACTATCCTCTTGCTCATATCAACGGCAGCCTGTGGAATGACCGGCACATCAGAATGGATAAGCACAAAGCCCATATCACGGCTCTGATAAACCCTTATCGGCGGTAAAACCACCCCCTCAAAGAGGGACGCTACAGGAGGTAACATTCTGGAGTCCACAACCCCTATGGTTTCCAGATCCAGTTCCAGGATGAAGTGGGCCGTTGCGATTGTACCCACAAGACCTATGCCTGGAAAGCTCGTTATCAGAACCGGATTTTCAACGTCCACCCTGTCTACAACTATCTCGGTTTCAAGCTCCATGAAAAAATTATGTGAATGGTTGTATATCAGCTTTCTGGCCTGACCGTTACAACGTACTTCGATCCATCAATTTCGACTTCAAAGCTGCCCTCTATCCTGCCACCACCAACAGGGAATGGTTCCTCCTTCAGCTCGCCCTTCAGGAACTGCAACCCAGTCTGGGGGAATAGTGTGTAAAGCAGGACGTTTTCATCGCTTGGCTCGACACCCATTTCCTCAAGCTCTTTTTTCCTTTTCTCAAACTCAGGCTCAAGCAGATCTGCAGGTCTGCAGTCTATTGGCCTTTCATTACCAAGTATCTTCCTGATTATCTCCTCCCTTATCGGTGCGGGTGTTCTGCCGTACATACCCTTAACGAGGTCCTTTGTCTCCCTTGTAACCACCTTGTACCTCTCTCCAACGAGAACGTTAATGACGGCCTGCACACCCACGATCTGACTGGTTGGTGTTACGAGGGGTGGATAGCCGAGGTCTTCCCTTACTCTCGGCACCTCCCGAAGGACATCTTCCAGTTTGTCCAGAGCATTCTGCTCCTGAAGCTGTGCGATAAGGTTGGAAAACATTCCACCCGGTATCTGATAGACGAGGACCCTTGTGTCGGGTATCGTTGACAGGGGGTTGAGGTAGCCGGAGTACTTATCTCTGAGTTTCATGAAGTAGTTCCTGACCTCAAGCAGCACATCGAGATCCACACCTGTATCATAACCCAGCTCGTTCAGAGCGTAGACCATGCTTTCAGTTGGAGGATGGGATGTTCCGCCGCTCAGCGGGGACATGCAGGTGTCTATCATCTCAGCGCCAGCCTCAACACTCTTCAGCAGAGCCATTGAAGCCATACCGCTCGTATAGTGGGAATGCACGTTTATCGGCAATCCGACTTCCTTCTTAAGAGTTCTTACAAGCTCATAGGCAACCTTTGGTGATAGCAGTCCCGCCATATCCTTGATGCATATGGAGTCCACCTCAAGTTCTGCCAGCTCGTTGGCGATCTCAACGTATTTCTCAATCGTATGAACCGGAGAAATCGTGTAGCAGATGGAACCCTGTATGTGATTGGCATCGTACTTTTTGGCTGCCTTAATTGACGAGACCAGGTTCCTTACATCATTGAGAGCATCGAAAATCCTGAATATGTCCAGACCATTTTCAATCGTTTTCTGAACGAATTTTTCAACCACGTCGTCGGGATAATGCCTGTAGCCTACGAGATTCTGCCCCCTTAAAAGCATCTGAAGCTGCGCATTTTTAACCCTCTTCCTTATCTCCCTCAACCTCTCCCAGGGGTTCTCGTTAAGAAATCTGTGGCAGGAGTCGAATGTGGCCCCTCCCCACACTTCGAAGGAGTAAATCCCGCTGCTGTCAAAAGTTTCGAGAATTGGAAGCATATCTCTTGTCCTCATCCTCGTTGCGAGCAATGACTGGTGCCCATCTCTGAGAGTAAGGTCTACAATTTTGATTCTGGTCATGCTGCTGGTTGATAACCTTAATAAAAAAACTTTTTCATTTGAAAACAGGAAAAGGTTATTTATGCTTGGGCGTATGGTATCATGGTGATCGAGATGCGGGAGGTAAAGTTGGTTGTGCCCGAGCTTGAAGATGTGCTCTCTGATGAATTTGTGGAACACATGCTGAAAGCCACAAAAGAGATTCTGCTCGCTCTGAGGGGCCTGATAGATTCGGGACTTGACAAGGTTGAGGCGGTGGAGGAGATAGCCAGAGCAAGAAAAGAGATAAAAAAGGTCGAGATCGAGTAGGGATTTATCATTATATAAATGATTAATATTCTTCAGAAAATAATAAATACTTCCATCTCCTAATTAAAATCAGGTGTGAGAGATGGTCATGGCCAGTGAAAAACCGGTGCACTTCGAGTTCCCGGACTTTGATTCTGTTTATGTTGAGGACAAAACCGGAGAGAAAATCCTGATCAGGCAGTATGACCACAAAAACGACAGAGAAAAACTGATAGAGATGTACGAAACGTTCGATCCAGAATACAGATGTCTCGGATTGCCCCCTATAAGCAGGAGGGCGATAGAGAACTGGGTGGATTACCTCGCTGAGTACGGCTTTGCAATTGTCGCCGAAAAGAATGGCAGGATAGTCGGTCATCTCGTGATTGTACCGACTGAAGACAATAAGGTCGACCTCACCATTTTCATCCATCAGGACTATCAGAATCGCGGACTGGGGCAGTTGATGATGAAACTGATTATAGACTACTGCAGAAAAGCGGGATTTGATGGAATCATGCTCGTAACTGAAAGAACCAATGCAAGGGCGATACACGTTTACAAAAAGCTGGGGTTCAAAATAGTGGCTCCCTACTATGAGTGTGACATGTACCTGCCATTAAAAGAGGAAGATCAGTAAACCTCGTTTTCCTTTCCGATGAGCTTGAGAAGGATGGCTTTCTGAGCATGAAGCCTGTTTTCTGCCTGGTCGAAGACTATTGAGTGCTTTCCCTCGATAACCTCATCGGTGATCTCCTCACCTCTGTGGGCAGGAAGGCAGTGCATCACCACAACATCATCCTTTGATCTGCTAAGCAGCTCATCAGAAATCTGATATCCCTTAAACGCTGTCAATCTTTCCTCTTTTTCACCTTCCTGACCCATTGACGTCCACACATCTGTGTAAATCACGTCTGCCTCACCTACAGCCTTTACCGGATCTCTTTCAAAGATTATCTCTCCACCAAGCTCTCTGGCCTTCTGCATTATCCCGCTATCAGGTTCGTAGTTTTCAGGTGTGGAAACGATCATCCTCATTCCTGTGAGGGCCGATGCCAGAATCAGCGAGTTGCAAACGTTGTTACCGTCACCAACCCATGCAAGGGTTACATCCCTGAAGTCTCCCCTGTACTCATATATCGTGAGCAAATCCGCAATAACCTGACAGGGATGCTCGAGGTTACTCAAACCGTTTATCACCGGTATGGATGAATATCTGGCGAACTCCTCAATCGTGCTGTGATCTCTGACTCTCAGCATGATCGCATGAACATACCTGCTGAGAACCCTTGCTGTATCTTTAATGGGCTCACCTCTGCCAAGTTGCAGCTCGTTCCATCCCAGATACAGCGCATGCCCACCGAGATCGCTCATTGCAACTTCGAACGATACCCTCGTTCTCGTCGATGGCAGCTCAAAAATCATTGCAAGGCTCTTATTTTTTAAATAATCCGTGACTATCCCCCTGTACCTCTCTTCCTTTAGCTTTTCAGCAAGTTTGAGTATTTCGAAGAGCTCATCCCTGGTGAGGTCGGAGATTGAGAGAAGATGTTTCATACTGGCGTTTTACTTATCAGGGAATTAATTAAACTTTCTGTTTTTGGAGGTAATGCTCTATTTTTTCTATGAGTTGCCTTCTTGTGAAGGGTTTTTCGATTATCTCTTTAGCCCCTGCTTCAAGCATTTCTTTCCCCCTGTGGGCCTTAAAGGCAGTTATGCAGAGCACAATCGCATCGGGATCCCTTTTCAGTATCTCCTTCGTGGCCGCCACCCCATCCATCTCGGGCATCGCAATGTCCATCAGGATTATGTCAGGCTTGAACCTCTCAAAAAGAGCTACTGCTTCTTTTCCATTTACAGCAACAACCACTTCATAACGCTCTTCAAGCATAAGCTTCAGAGCTTCTAGAACAGCCAGATCGTCCTCAACCACCAATATGCGTGGCTTCAAATTCCTTTCCATGATACCCCTACCCCACTTCATTTTAAAAAATATAAATTTTACTTCATGCTTTCCTCATCAGGTATATCCTTCTCGTAAGGCTGCCGTGCACCCTCTCGCTGGTCCTGAATACTATGTCAAAGCTGTCGAAGTACATTTCCGCATCAATGTTTGTAACCACCGTAACGTACCCGCCTTTCTTCAACACTCTGTACAGCTCCTCCCCACTCTCGATGTAAAGGTTTTCAAGACTCACTGCAGATTTTGTCGATCGAAGATAGGGATAGTCAGTGGCAATTCCATCTATAGTTTCATCTTTAAAGGGCATCCTTCTTGCATCTCCACGAATTACATCCCCCGCAATCCTGTAGTGATCGAGATTCAATCTGCATCCATCCGCAATTTTCTTAAAGAACTCGATACCCATGACGTTTAACCCCATCAACCCGGCCTCGATTAAAAAAGACCCCGTCCCGCACATGGGATCGAGAAAGTTTTCCTCTTCTCTGCTGCCGGTGAGATTTACGAGGGCCCTGGCGAGTTTGGGCTTTATTGCGAACGGCATCAAAAATGGTCTCCTGTCTGGTCTCCTCAGGTAAAACTGCTTCCTGTCCCTGACATACTTCAGAATTCCCGTGTAGCACTTCTCTCCCTGGACATAGACCTTATAAACCACTTCGGGTGTGGAAACACTGATTTTAGCCCCTCTTTTCCACAGCACCGCACCAAGCCTCTTTTCAAGCTCGTTTGCACCCTTCTTCAATCCTCCAACCCTCACGCAGCATTTTCCCCTGAAAACCGGCACACTCCTGAAGAATGTTTCAATCTCTTCCACACTGGATACCCCAACAAGCTGTGATACTTCGTTTGTGTATGCAAGTCTCTCAAAGAACTCCTTTCCATCATAGTCGACAGTGGTTATTCTGCCTTCATGGAGAATACTCCTGACCTTCCCGTAACTCTCTGCCAGCCTTGTAATCTCCATTCGGGCCAGCGGGAGATTGTCGGCAGATAGATAAAACAGAAACTTCATTTCTTCTTTTTCTTTTGTTTCTGCTCTCGTTTCCTGGACCTGATTTCAGCAATTTTCTTCGCCAGCTCAATCATTATGCTGGTCTTTGTGTCAGTCTTCTCAACCACAACCCGTCCTCCTTCTTCCCACCACCACTTGGGATATTTTTTCTCCTCCACCCTGAACCTGATGCCCAGCTCACTGCAAGCCTCAACCAGCTCGTTCAACTTCACATTGGGGATGGCAAATCTCTTCGGTATTCTCCTCCCTTCAGCCCTTGATTTTTTGCTGTCCAGATTTACCGTCCAGATAACACACTCCTTCACGTTTCACCTCATGTTTCTGAATGTTATCTCAACCAGAGGGTGAGGAACGTCCTCTATTATCTCCACGTCTTTCACGGATTTTAGCCCCTTCTTTCTTACAAGCTTTTCTATACCCAGTTCAACTTCGTGGGGCACCTCTATAATGTAGGCATCCAGTTCCTTCACTCCCAGTTTTGCAGCGGCCACAACTCTGTGATGACCGTCCACAAGATAGTATCTCGAATCCTTTTTGATCACGACTATTGGCTCCGCCAGTCCCCTTTTCAGCTCGTGTATCCTCCCCTTAAGCTCGTCAGCGTAAATTCTGGTTTGAGTTGGGATAAGCAGGGCAGTCTCAACCTTACCCCTGCTTACCGTCGTCTTGACACCATGGACCTTCTCTATCGTGTTTTTCAGCTTTTCAACCTTATCCGGATCAACCTTCTCAATCTGACTCCTGATAACATCTGCGTTTGAAATTATCCCCACTAGTCTGTTGTCCTCATCAACAACCGGGAGTTTTGAATGTCCCGTCCTGAACATGACTCTCGCAGCATCCCTCAAATCCATAAAATCCCTCGCAACGTAAAGTTCCTTTGACATTATGTCTCTGATTCTAACCTTTCCGTCCCTTCCCAGCAGATCAACAGCCGAAACATAGCCAACAACCCTCATATTGTCATCCACAACAGGAAAGCTATCATGACCGGTCTCTTTAACAAGCTGGATGGCTTCTTCAACTGTGTTTTCAGGTTTGAGTGTGTAAACGTTTCTGGTCATGTACTCCTTAACCTTAATGTTCATTGAAAAGGAAAAGACAGGGAGAGCTAAAAATCTTTGCTAAAGTTTTTCGAGATAGTCAACCACACTCCTGAAAATGCAGTAGCCATCGCCATATCCCTTCTTCTCCCCAACATGATATCCAAAAAATGCCCTTTCGGGATGTGGCATAAGACCGAATACTGTGTGGGTAGCATTGCATATACCGGCAATGTTGTAGTAACTCCCATTTGGATTCCACGGATATCCTGCATATTCCCCTGCATCATCCACGTATCTGAAGACTATTTGCTCGTTTTCTTTCAGCATTTCAACGTACTCATCCTCCCTACCGGCGGGAAATACCACCTTTCCCTCAGCATGGGCGACAGGAAACATGACGATATCCCTGTTCACTCTCCTTACAAAGATACATTTTTCGCTCTCTTTTTTCAGCAGGGTTGGTCTGCATTCAAATCTGTTTGAGTCGTTGATGCTGAGGGCCATCTCCGGTTTATCCGAAATCGGCCTGTCCTCATCGAAACCCGGCAATGCACCAAGTTCAGCAAGAACCTGAAAACCGTTGCATATTCCGAGCACCGGAAAACCCATTTTTATGAACTCTTCAAGATCCCTTCTCAGAACACTTTTTACTCTTGCAGAAAAAATTGCTCCTGCCCTTATATAATCTCCTGCCGAGAATCCTCCGGGAAACACCAGACAGTGATAGTCAAATATGCTCCTCTGTTCCTCCCACCGTATCATGTCGCTGTAAAACTGCTTGATGTGAACGGGTTCGCATTCAACCCCCACATTCCTGAAGGCTTTAACAGTTTCATCCTCACAGTTGGTACCTTCCATCCTTAAAACCGCCACCCTAATTTCGTCTCTGTCCATCGATTCAAAGTCTAAAACTGAATCTTTTTAAGTTTTTGTCTGGCATTTCATAATTGTAGTATCCCAAAATTATTTCACAACCCAACATCCAACTCTTGTGAGAAAGCTAACGAACAAGAAGATCAGATGGATAATCAGACAACTCGACAAGGGGACTCCAGTAAAGGAAATAGCCGCTGT
>NZ_JAEKIW010000018.1 GCF_016757965.1 Archaeoglobus neptunius
CGTGCCACGCATCGACAATGAGCGGAACAATTTCCTTCTCCAGAAACTCTCTGACAGCACTCCTCACAAGCCTGTCCTCGTCACTCAAAAGCTCGTCAACGTTGTAGAAGTCAACTCCTCTGAACATTTTTTATCACCTTAAAATGTGGTCTTGATTTTAACTATTTAAATTTTTCGGAAAAGTATTGCCAAAAATTATCAACGTTAAAATTGATTTTCCACCGCCAGTTCTGTTCAAACGGTTCTAAACTTACAGAACAGTTTTGTTTCCGGGAAAAGTTTTCCTCTTCCGACTTTTGCATTAAATTGATTATCTTTCGTAAAGCTGCAGAATCCTGAATGGAAAAAGAAAAGCTCGAATCCCACCAAGCGCCGCCGGCAGGATTCGAACCTGCGACCGTCCGGTTAACAGCCGGACGCTCTACCAGCTAAGCTACGGCGGCTCAGCACTTCTTGGCAGCATTGAATTTAAACTTTGTCCTAGCGAGTTAATTTTAAATAATCGTTTACTTTTACTAAAATTGGTGATAGAATGCGTTTTGTTAGGGGATTTCCGTCTACAATGATGGATGACTACCAGCTAAACATGATAAACATCCTGAGACATGCAGCGACGAACTTTCCCGAGAGGGAGGTGGTTTCAAGGAACCTAGATGGGAGTGTTTTCAGGTACAACTACGGTGAGGCCTTCAAGAGGGTTTCGAAGCTCGCTAACGCTCTTGAGAGCATAGGTGTTGATGTCGGGGATAGAGTTGGAGTTTTGAGCTGGAACACCCATCGTTTTTACGAACTCTTCTTTGGAGTATCTGGGATTGGCGCAGTGCTGCTGGAAATGAATCTCAGACTGCATCCAAAAGAAATTGCGTACGTTGCAAACCACAGTGGAGCGAAGGTTATATTTGTTGACGAATCTCTGATTCCGCTGGCCGAAGCAATTGCTCCGTCTATAAAAGCTGAAAAGTACGTTGTGATGACTGATGGAGATCTGCCCGATACGAAGTTGCCGAACGTTTACAGCTACGAGGAGCTTTTGGAGAATTCTGATGATAGCTACGATTTTCCGATGGTTGATGAGACCTCTGCCTATGCCGCATGCTACACATCGGGAACAACGGGGAATCCGAAGGGTGTTTATTACTCCCACAGGTCGATGGTTCTGCATTCAATGATCGCAGCACTGAGTATGGGGCTAAAGCCGGAAGATGTGTACATGCAGATAGTTCCGATGTTTCATGCAAACGGCTGGGGGGTATTTTTCGGTGCAACAATTGTGGGCAGCAAACTGGTATTTCCGGGAAGGTATGCGGTAGATAACCTTGCTCCGGTTGTGGATTTGATGCAGAAGGAGGGTGTAACGGCCACGGCTGGTGCTCCAGCAATCTTCATTCCGTTGCTGAACTACCTCCAGAAGATGGATCCGAAACCGAAATTCAATATAAGGGCCTGGAGTGGTGCTACCGAACCACCGTTGGCGATGATGAAGGGATTGAAGGAGTTCGGAATAGATATCGTGCATGCCTATGGCGCTACCGAAACCTCACCTCTTGTATGCTACAATTTCGTCAAACCCGGTCTCGAGAAAACACTCAGCCAGGATGAGCTGTGGGAGTTGAAGAGGAAGCAGGGAGTTCCGGTGTTTGGTGTTGAGGTGATGCTGGCTGATGATGAGGGCAACGTCTTGCCCAGAGATGGGAAGGCCATTGGCGAGCTGTGTATAAGGGGTCACTGGATTACGGGCAGCTACTACAAGGATCCAAGGACTTTCGAATCTTTCCTTGAGGATGGTGTTTTGAAGTGGTGGAAGAGCGGCGATGCAGCCACGGTAGATGAAAACGGATATATTAAGATAGTGGATCGCTTCAAGGACCTCATAAAGAGCGGTGGGGAGTGGATAAGCAGTGTGGACCTTGAAAATTACCTGATGGCCCATCCAAAGGTCTTTGAAGCATGTGTCGTTGGGATACCCCATCCGAAATGGGAGGAAAGGCCACTTGCATTTGTTGTGCCGAAGTCTGAATACCGGGACAGCATAACAAAGGAGGAGCTTTACGATCACCTCAAGCAGAGGTTTGCGAAGTGGCAGTTACCGGATGACATCATCATCACAGATGAAATACCGAAAACGAGCGTTGGAAAATTCAGCAAGAGAATGTTGAGAGATATGTACAAGGATTACTACATGAAGTCAGAGTAGATACAGAATCCACACCAGCATTGCCGTGATAAATGCAATGACGAATAGCTGTCTGTAGGTCCGGCTAACTTCAGTCCCGAAATACTCGGCGGTCAGAACGTAGCAGAGGTGCAAAGGAGAAAGCATGACTCCGATGTAGCCAGCGGCTATGACGAGCATCAGATTGTGAGGAATGATGTTGCCAACACCTGTGAATGAGGTTAGAAGGGGCAGAGCGATTGAGGAGTAGCTCATTTCAATGCCCGTTGCAAAGCCGACCGTCAGGGTGAGTATGAATGCAGCTATTGGTGCAGGGAACTCAAGGGAAATGTCCGTAAAAAGACTCTCGGCTGCGCCGCTCACCTCAATTACTGATTTGAATACCATTACGGCGAAAACGAGAATTATTATTTTTCTGTCCACCGTTTTTTTCATAATTTTTTCGAAATCCCGTATTTTTGCTCTTCTGTGGATTGAAACTGCCGCTATGGAAACCAGAAGAGACACGAGCAGGTCAATCTTCATGGCCACCGTAAGCAGGATCAGGATTGCAACAGGGTAGAGGTTAAGAAGGGCTTTTGCGGTGTCTTTGCCAATTCTGAATTTTCTCTCCATCCCTCTGGTTAGTAGAAGTCCGGAGATGACTGCGAAGATCGAGATCGGAAAGGTTGCGGAGGCAAATTTGAAGAGATCGGTATTAAGGACGGCTGAGCCGATAATAATGCTTGGATAAAGGGGCCAGAACGTTACCCAGATGTGCCTGAACCAGTAGTTCAGCAGGGTAGCTTTTTCGGGAGACAGGGCGTATTTTTTCACGAGTGGACCAAGCATAACGGCAGATATCAAGGCACCCCCTGGCATTGGTAGCAGACCGATAAGCAAAGGTATCAGGATGAAGCTGTACGCCCCTATTGATTCTGAAAGACTTTCTGCAATCTCTCCAAGCATCCCAAAGTACTCCATGGCATAACCCAGTGTGAAGGCCAGAATTACGATGATGACTATTTTAATCGTCTGGAGACTGACCAGGGCATTGAGCATGACTTCAAACCCGTAAAAGCCAAAGAGAAGATAGCTCAGCACAGCAGAACCCACAAAAAGCGATATTCCAATGTTGAGCTTTCTGATCAGGATCAGAACAAGGACGATAGAGACAACTAAGGCGAGGGTTTGATCCATATTTCTGGCAGAAAATATGGGTATTTAATTTTTCATGTTAACTTTTATATTACCCCTCCCGATCCTCATTGTGTGAAAGAGCTGATAATGAAATACGTCGTTCAGAATGCAGCGAAATACGGTAAAGCTAATGAAAAAGCTGTTATGGGGAAGGTGATCGCAGAGAGTCCGGATTTGAGAGGCAGGGCCAGAGAAGTTCTTGAAATTGTAAGGCAGTGCATAGAAGAATTTGAGAGCCTGAATGAGGAGGATCGGAGCAGGTTAATTCAGAAATACAGCGTTGATGAAGGTGGCAGAAAAGAAGAGCGGAAAGCAGGTCTCCCACCACTGGAGAAGGCCGAGAAAGGAAGGGTGGTCATGCGCTTTGCCCCCAATCCAAATGGTCCTCCTACACTCGGCTCTGCGAGGGGAATAATAGTCAACGGGGAATATGCAAAGATGTACGATGGCAGATTCATCATCCGATTTGATGACACCGATCCCAGGACGAAGAGGCCGATGCTTGAGGCATATGAGTGGTATCTGGAGGATATAGAGTGGCTCGGATACAGGCCGGACGAGGTTATCTACGCATCCAAAAGGATTCCCATATACTATGATTATGCCAGGAAGCTCATTGAGATGGGAAAGGCGTATACCTGCTTCTGCAGCCAAAGAGAATTCAAAGGGTACAGGGATGTAGGTGTGGAATGTCCGCACAGAAATGTTGACCCTGGAAAAGCTCTTGAGATATGGGAGAGTATGCTCGATGGCGAATACGAGGAAGGGGAGGTCGTGCTCAGAATAAAGACAGATATGAAGCACAAAGATCCGGCATTGAGGGACTGGGTTGCCTTCAGGATAATAAAGGAATCTCATCCGCTTACCGGGGATTCATACGTGGTTTATCCAACTCTCGATTTTGAATCAGCCATCGAGGACCATCTGTGTGGAATTACACATATCATCAGGGGGAAGGATCTGATAGACTCCGAAAGAAGGCAGAGGTTCATTTACCGGTATCTGGGGTGGGAGTATCCTCTGACAAAACACTGGGGCAGGGTTAAGATTTTCGAGTTCGGAAAGTTATCTACATCGTCACTCAGGAAAGACATTGAAAGCGGGAAGTATGAGGGATGGGATGACCCGAGATTACCCACGATAAGGGCTTTCAGGAGGAGGGGGTTTGAGGCGGAGGCAATAAGGAGGTTTTTCATATCTCTCGGTGTTGGCGAGAACGATGTATCGGTAAGTCTGAAAAATCTCTATGCAGAGAACAGAAAAATTGTTGATCGCAAGGCCAACCGGTACTTCTTTGTATGGCAGCCTGTCAGGGTGGAAATAGAAGGCTTGCCCGATGAAATCGAGGTTGAACTCCCGCTCAACCCATCAGAGGGAACTAGGAGGAAGCTCAGGGGAGAGAGGATTGTGTATGTTACCAAGGATGACTTTGAGAGGTTGAGGGGACAGATTGTAAGGCTCAAGGACTTCTGCAACGTTGTTCTTGATGAGAGGGCAGAGTTCAGAGGCTTTGAACTCGGAGAGGTTAAAAAGGGGAAGAACATAATCCACTGGCTTCCAGAGAGCGAGGCGGTTCCCTGCGAGGTTTCGGGAGAGGAGAGTAGGGATGGGCTTGTGGAGAGGGGAGTTGCAAGTGATGTGGGGAAGGTTGTGCAGTTCGAGAGGTTTGCATTCTGCAGGATCGAGAAGGCGGGAGAGAAAATTTCAGCGATATACACACATCCGTAGTCTTTGTTCACCACCAAAACCCTTAAAAATCTCACAAGCCTTAGCCTTTTCAGAAGCCCGGGTGGTGTAGTCCGGCCTATCATGCGGGCCTGTCGAGGGTGGTGAGAAGACGAAAGCCCGTAGAAAGCCCGCGACTCGGGTTCAAATCCCGGCCCGGGCGCTTTTTCTTCTGATGTCAGGTTTGGGAGAGGATTTGGAGAAAGCGAGGGATGCAATTGAGAGCATTGAACCATCGGAGCTCCATAACTGGATAAAACAGCTGCCAGAGATCGTTGCAGAGAAAGAGAGGGCAGAGACACTTGTTCTGGTTTTTGTGGTAGAAAGGCTTAAGGAGGTAAACCATGCTGATAGGAATATCGGGCAGTTCTAACAGCGGAAAAACTACCCTCGCATCACTACTCGGAGCTGAGATGGATGCATGCGTAGTGGGAGAGGTTGCAAGTTATGTGGCAGGAGTATGGAAAAAGGAGAAGGAAATGAGCCTTGCGGAGATAAGGGCTTACGATGCAACCCGATTCCAGCTTGAAGTTCTGGAGGAGCAGATAAGGAGGGAGGATGAGGCTTTGCAGAGCCATGAGATTGTAATCGTGGACAGAACGATCTACGACGACCTCTTCTTTGCATTGTTCTACCACGACGATTTACAGCTTCTGAAGAGATACATGAGGATTCTTGAAGAGAGGGAGAGGCAAAGGCAGTACGATTTAATCCTCTACTGCGAGCCCATTGAAGGTGACAACAGTAGCAGGATAGAGCATCAGATAATTCGAAGACTTCTACCCCAACACATCCCAGTCTGCCACCTTCCAGCATTTCCACCAAAGAAGAGGGTTCGGATTGCAGTCAAAGTGATTGAAGAGGTTTTCTCATGCTGATCGAAGTTGTTGGCAGTGCTGACGAATTCCTTGCCAGGATAAACCGCAATTACGGCATCCACTACGAACTCGAAGCCAGAACCGGAGGAGCTGCTGGTGAGGTAGCCTTTCTGAAACTAACCCTCTATGGTCTGGCAGATGATCGCATCATCATCTGCGAAATTGCAGAGATGGCGAGGTGGAATGATAAGAAGGTTGAAGGATTTGGAAAGACTGCAATGGAGAATCTGAAAGCGTGGATAGAGAGGAGATGGAAAGAGATGCAGGTTATGGCAGAGGAGCTTGGGGCAACGAGGGGGAAGTATGAGTGGAAGTGATTTTTCACTTTCGTCTCACCACGGGAATCTGGTTAACATCAAATCGAGAACTTTGAGCAAAATGCTTCTCCTCAGACACTCGTCTTCCTCAGAGAGCTGATCAACGCAGGAAAGCTGCAGAAGGTGTATGTTGGGGTTAGAGATGAGAGGAAGGCTTTGAGAAATTCGAGATTGTTGGATTTCCTGCAGGAGTTCGGCTTTGAGTCGGGAAGCCTGAAACTTGAATCTGATTCCGTAACTCTATTCCCGGTTCTGCTGGTCATCATGATCGGATTCGGGATAATCATTGCCTACCGCCTTGGCGTTGAATATGCTCCCGTCTATGCGTTCTTCATCCTGATCTACTTCCTGAGGTCATCGCTTTTCAGGGAGATCAGAAAGAATTGATTTTAAAAAATTTATATAATTATGAAATTCTATCCATTAGATCCTCAGCGTAACTTTTAGACTGTTTGCCTCTGTAACGCACGTTCCCGAAAGTTTGAAATTTGTCAAAAATCTTCATTTTTTAATGAGGTTGCAAAAACTAAGTTTGCGAGAAGGACTTCGAGAACTCGAAAAAGGAAACAATGAATTCTACTTGGAGGTTGAGTTGTTGGGCGTAGAAGAGAGAGAGGGGTAACTCAACGCGGAAACATCTTTGTGAGAGTTAAGATTAAAGACGAAGAAACGACAGCTACACTCGTTGTTTGGGGTAGCAGCGGAAATAAGCGTAACGTTGAACTTGTAGAGAGAGAATCTGAAATGATTAGAATTATAAGACCTGTCAAGCCTAGCTACTGGGCAAGAACAGGCTACAAAATTGATCTCTGGGCTCACGAAAGGGTTACAAGAATTGAGGAGGTTTAAGGAGATGTGAGTTATGATACTCGGGAAGAAGGAGTATGGAGTATGTATAGTAAACATACCCCTCCAATCTTTGTACGATAGGTGTTTGCAGTTTGTATCCTCCAACAAAAAATGGAAGGTCACAGAAACGTACAAAGATGATAAAAGGGCAATAATATGCTCAAAATCAGGTATCAGTCTTAAAACGTGGGGAGAGGTCATCACTATCAGAATGAAAAAAGTTGATCCGCAGAAAACTAAGGTCTACATCCTCAGCAAATCTGGAGAACGAATGGACTTTGGTAAAAATAAGGAGAACGTGCTCTCTATAATCAACTTCCTAAAGTATTTGACTAATAAAATAGAGATCATTAACGAAAAAATTAACGAGCACGATTTGATACCAATAAAAGAAGACGCTGCTACTTACTTCGGTGGGCATTTCAAATATCCGTTGAAGTCAGGTAGATTTTTTGACATAGGTGGTACAACGAAAACAGGGATTGTTGGCAGACTGGCTTTGTTTGATGACAGGATAGAATTCACAACAAGAAAGTGGCGGATAATAATTCCGCTCGAAAATATTTTAGTTGATTATGTTCGTTTTGAGGAGAAGGATTCAGGCAAAGCAAGTGTAATTGGAGGTGGTGGAGGAGTAGGAGTGCCGTTATCACCAATACCTATTGGAATGGGCTTTGGAGGAGGGTTTTTATCAAAAGAAGGAAACTTGAGTTTGCTAGTAATACCTTACATGGATGAGCATGGAATAAAACATGCCCCCAGATTTCAGATCAAAGGGTTAGTCAGAGACAAAACAGAGGAATGGGCAAAGCTCCTTTATGAAAAGCTAGTAGAGATAAAAAAGCAGAAATCAAAGGAATTGAAGGAAACTAAACAGAGTTCCGAAGCCCTTGACGTTTTTGAGAAGCTGAAGAAATTGAAAGAATTATACGACGCAGGGATACTCACTAATGAAGAGTTTGAAGAAAAAAAGAGGGAACTGTTAGATATGCTATAATTTTGTTGAACCCAATTTTTGAAACAGTTATCAGTGTGTCGGTTTTAGATTATTTCCTTGTAATCTATGTTAGGCCATTGATTTCCAATCCCGTCACCTCCACAAGCCTCTCTACGAACTTGTGGAGGTGGTTGAATGAGGAAGGGAGTCTGGTATGAAGTAGTTGTGGAATAGAAAGGGCTTGGTTGAGAGGGTTGTTGAGAAGATAGTCAGAGAGAGGCTGAAAGGGGAGCTTTACACAGAAACGACAGGTGTGATTCCTGTGAGCTTCTACACGGTTCTGAGTGAAAATGGAGCTTCAGCAATCCTCTTCTGCTTCTTCAACAGCATCAAAGCTGCTGAAAAAGCCGTTGCGGAATTCGAGGAGGAGGTGAGGAAAGAGATAGAGGAAATGGCAATGCTGAAGGCAAGACTCAGAATTCTCAAAGCTGACAGGGAGATCTTCGAGAGAAACGGGATAGGGGTGGTTTGATGAAGGAGCTTTACGATGCTGCTGGGGAGATGAAGAGCAGGGTTATCAGCGAAGGCATCAGAATCATAGACTCAGCCATAGAGATCCGCAGAATCCAGAGAATGACAGTTGAGGGATGGGAAACTTCTCACTTCTCCCTCCTTTTATTCTCTGACCCACACGTATGGCTTTTAACGAACGGAAGGATTTACGCTTCATGGCTCGATGATGAGCTGATTCTGCATTTCAGCGATGAGGAAATGGAAAGGGTTAGGGAGATTCATGGTTATCTGGAGGAGTGGTGATTTCAATGTCTTCAGAATTCAAAAGGGCTGATAAGCTGGATAAAGGCGATAGTAATAGCAGTAACAGCAGGAAATACAGGATGCTCGTCACAAAGGTTAATGGCGTGTTCAGCGTTCTCAGCCTCAACTCCTCAACCGGTACAACCAGGCAGTACACAGTGAAGTGGGACAACGAAAGATGGATCTGCACCTGCCCTGATTTCAGGAGAAATAGCTCAGATTACGCATGCAAGCACATCGAGGCGGTCTTTGTAGCCGCAATGGAGATGCAGAGGGCTGTTGAGGTGGAGGTGAATGGGAGGGTAAGGCTTCCGAAAGAAAGTCTTTAAATATTTTTTATCTTTTTTAATCAAGAAAGAGCAATGGGCGAGATAACCATAAGGCTGATTAAGCCAGGAAGACTGGCTTTTGTTGATCCTCCATTCTTATCGAGTTTGTGAGTGACGATAGATGGTGGACTGTAAAACACTCAACAGGTCCAAAATAAAATTCAAAGCGCCTCTCCCACATCGCTCAGGAACTTCTCGATTAGTCTTTGATCAATATAATAACCAGATTCCAGAAATTTCAGAATGTATGGCTTTATCTCATCAATTACCCCATTATTCTTGGCGATTTTCAAGAGTCCGAGCGTTCCAATATGCCCCACACCCATCCTTTCAGCAACTTTTCTGCCCTTCAGGTCGTCAATGAGCAGAACAAGATTTCTCTCAAGCGACAGGGCGATTGCTTCTGCTTCACCTCTGTCCACGATAATTGACAAAGCCTTAACCAAACGCTCATCTTTCACCTCTTCAGGTATGAGAAAATCCATTTTCGAGAAGCAGTCCCTCTCCTTTTTGAACAGCTCATCCCGGACAGAGGGTGGTATTAAAAATTGCATCACACTTTTTCAGGATTATCAGAGGAGAGGTGTCAGAGACTATCTGCATGTTTTAACTCCTTATCAAGCTCCTCTTCATCCCAGTTTATCACACTCACTTTTTTCTCGCTGAGTATTTTCATGAAATCCTCAACGCAGAAATCTGCAAGTTCTGCCGCCTGTTTTAATGTTAGCTTTCCCTCTCTGTAAAGCTGCACAGCAAGGGCAATCTTCAGATCCTTCTGTGAGAGATCTATTGGAACATCCACTGTGAGGGTTGGCATAAATTGAACTCGCCCCTCTCTTTATTAAGTCTTTCTTAGGATCGTATTTGTTAAAGAAGCTCGAAACCACAAGTGGTTGAGGTCTTGAAGGGTACGTCTTCTGACTGAGAGTATCCAAGAAGTCTGGAAGTTACACGATTTCCCATTGACATTCCTACATTAATACATCTTTCTCAACCCAGCCCGCCAACCTCCAGTGAAGCGGGCTTTTCCGCTGAGGAGGTTTTGGAATGTCAGATGCTGAATCTAAACTGGGTAAAAAGAGCAGAATCAGAGAAGCGATGGAAACTGTGCTGAAAGCCTTCGAAACAAACCCGGAGAAGGTTGTCTTGGCTGTGTTTAAGGGAAACGGAAAGCCATCAGACAGCTGGAGCTTCTTCAACCGCCTCATCATGTTCATGAACGACACAGCAGATGCGAGAGGATTCAGGCAATGGCAAAAGGTTGGCAGGAGAGTTAAAAAGGGTGCAAAGGCATTCTACATCCTCGCTCCTGTAAGAAAGAAAGTTCCTGTTAGAGTCAGGAAAATTGTGATTGTGGAGGAAGAAGAAATTGAAGTAGATGAAACAGTACTCGTTGAAAAGCTCGTCAGCTTCAAATCCATCCCTGTTTTCCGCTATGAGGATACTGAGGGTGAGCCACTGCCAGAAGAGAAGTTTGACTTCGAAGTCCCATGCGAATTTCAGGGAATAATCGATGAACTCGGATTGAGGGTAGAAACAAAATCCTTCAAGAGATTTTATGGATGTTACAGCATCCAGAGCAAGGTCATCAGACTGCTTCTCCAGAACTCATTGTCTTCTTGCATGAACTCTGCCATGCAGTCGACGATTACCTTCACGGTGTTCATGCCGGTCAGATTCCGTTGCAGGAGGTTGTTGCTGAGTTCAGTGCTGCCGTCATAGCCTGTTTGCTGGGACACAGAATCCCGCTGGGTAACGTGAAGGAGTATATCGAGAGTTACGGATTTACAGAGCTTTTCAAAGTCTTTTCGAGGGTTGAGGGGGTTGTTGAGTTCGTTGTTGAGAGAACAGCCACGGGAGATGATGGGAATATAGCACAGAAATACTGGGGCATTGATGTGTAATTGCGCTACACAGCAATCAGATTTATGACGCCACAACTGCTAAATTCGATTGAAGATGTAGCGACAAAACGAACGGATTAACGACTCAACTACCACTCATTCAGACTCCTCATTCGCAATACTCAAAGCTTTCCTGTAAACGTCTCCGCTAAGCCAAAAACCGGAATCCATCAGCGTATCCAACTCCTTTTTCAGACTCCCTATGTAGCCCATCTTCTTCGCCCATAGCAGTAAACCAACGGTTCCCATAACCTTGAGTCCAAGCTTCTCCGCAAGATTTCTTGCGTCCTTCTCATCAAGCAAAACGAAGGCATCTACTTCTGATGCAAGCGTTATAGCTTCACTCTCCCCAGCATCAAGGTAAACTCTCAGCAGATTGTACAGCTTTAAATTTGTTATCTTTCTAACCTCAAATCCTGCTTTTTTGACTTCTTCCACGCCTGCTCTTCCTTTTCCCTCTTCAACAACCTCTCTCCAGACAGCTTCAGGAATTAAAACTTCAAAATGCTTGAGAAGGTCGAGCCTCGAAATTTTGCACAGATTTATGAGAACGGAAGAATCAGCAACTACCTTCAATCAGCTCCCTCACGACCTTTTCATCCTTCTCAAGTTCTTCAAGATCGTATCTCCTCACAACCTTCTCCTTTGCCAGCAGCTCGTGGAATTCCCATTTTGTCATTCCTGCAAGCTCTCTCGCTTTTCCAAATCCAAGTAAACCCTTCTCGTATAACCTTACTGCCAGCTCCCTTCTTATTCTCTCTTCCACCTCGCTTTCTGGTAGCTTTATTGATTTCGCTATTTCAACAGGTATCTCTATCTTCAATCCCATGAGTCTCTTACATTGTTTAAATATAAGAATATTGGCCTGTTGGGATGTAAGCTCTTTTGAGTCTGAACATCCAGAATTTGAAGTTTTATGTAAGCTTCCCTCTCAGAATCTGGCTTTTATCCCTCTACTGGTCTTCTGAAATCAAAAGCGGGGAATGAGTGTAAAAGGTATGTTGCCAATAACTCGAATTCAGAATCGTTCAATCACTCAATACATTCAACCCCTCTTCTATCTCCTCCGGATTTATCTGAACGAGGAGTCCTCTCTCTCTGGCAATCTCGAACCACTCAGCCAAACTAACCCCTGCAATTCTTGCAGCCTGTTTCATGCTCTTCTTTCCAGTTACATATAGCTCGATGGCTTTCCGTAATCTGAGCTCTTTAATTCCCTCTTTTATTGCAAGATTCAACGCCTCATCTTTGCTTACACCGAGCAGTTCTGCAAGTTCATTAATTTTGCAATCACAGATATTACTGGGATTGGAAGAATATTAAGGTTTCTTCTACCGCTTTTACGCTCCGCTCGCTTGCTTTCGCATCCCGGCATATTGGCTTTTCTCCCTTCTTTCTTTAAATTAAAGCGAAAGGGAACGGGCTGCCTGAATCACTACGCCCCACCCACCACCCTTTGCAGCGGGGGCAGCCCTGAAAAGCACATAAGCCGGGCACGCTCGCTCCGCTTTCCTACACGCTTGTGACTCAGAGCACCACCTCCGTCAGATCAAACATCTGTTAAGCAGATGCAGGAAATGCAGGAAATTCAGAAAGCTCGCTGTTAGGGGAGTTGAGAAGCAGGTTGCTGTGAGAGGTAAGAAGGTTGTTTAGGGTGTCTGCAAACTCACCACTCAGCCAGCCTCTGCAACACCTTCTTTTCTCTAAATCCCAGTCTCACGAGTATTGCAATAAGAAGTACGTTAGCATAAACGAATTTAGCTACAGATCTCTTCGTAAACCTGTGTATTTTGTCCATAAACAAACCACATTTCCCCAACTTAAACAAGTCTTCTACTTCCGATCTCTCAGCTTTAAGCTCATCTTCTCTCTTCAAATGATGAATAAGAATTTTTACAAGCTTTTTGAAGAATGCCAACTCCTTCATCCTATTCTCAAGGAAATAAGTCAGAGGTGTTGAGATCAAGCTCAACAGCTTGCTTATGCTCATGTTCTCCTTCAACCAGATTACTGGAACAATCCTGTATTTCTTTAAGGCAACATTGTAGTTGTAATAGGAGCAGAAACCCTTGTCAGCCATCACAATCGTCTTCGGTCTCAGAAAACCTTTCTTTTTCAGGTTTTCAAGAACATCTTCAAAGATCTGGCTATCATGAATATTTGCAGGAAAGATTAAAAATAAAAGTGGCCTTTTCGTCTTATAATCTATTGCAAAAGCTAATTTGAAACCAATGAAAAACTTATTGCCATCAAATCCCCATTTGTAGTCTCTATCCTTGAGTCCTTCATTTGGTTTCCTGTTCTTCTGCTTGTTTAAATCCAAGTCGATTCCTGAAATGTCCATAATGATTTTAAAGCACCTTTTGCCAATTTTACCAAACAAAGAGTTGATAATCTGCTCCACCGCTTTTCTAAATTGTTCTTCTTCCATTTTGGACATGAAATCGTACACCTCTTTAATATCTGGAACCTCAGATATATTAAGAAGTTTTCTCAGCTTATTCCTTCTATTTAGCTCTTCGACGAAGTATGAAAGTTCTAATCTAAAGAATAAGGATGATATCAGGATTTTCAGCATAATAACTGCTTCATCAACTGGTGTTATTCCATTCCTTTCCATAGCTTCTTTTATTCCGTCTTTTTCAAGTTTTTTAACCGCTTTCTTCAAGATCTTGAATTTCTGGTCTCTGAGATCCGGTATGACAGGTGCCCTCATTCCAATCACCCAGTAAATTGATATAAACGTTTTGTTTTTAAATTTTTCTGTTTATATTCTTTGTTTTTTTGTTTGAGGTTTAATTCACATCTACATTCTCATGAAATTATGTGTTAGTTTTCTATAAAATTAATGAAGCTCGTATAATTATTATAAGAGTGTGGTTAAAAAAGAGACTCTAAAGGTTGTTATGAGAACAAAGAGGGTTGGAGAGGCTTTGCCGTGCATTGAGAACTGCGACTGCATGACTGCTGAGGAGGGAGTAGGGTGGATGATAAACAGCCTTGATGCCAAGATCGATGCTGTAAGGGAAGAACTGACGGCAAGGGTGGATGAGACAAACAGAAGAATAGAGGAGAACACGAGGGAGCTGGGAGAGCTAAAATCATAGATCGCAGCCATGAGATCGAGGTAGGAAATAATTGAGGGTCTGGTGAGGAGAGTTGGGAAGCTGGAGGACAAAATCTTTGCCTGATTTTAGGGTTTTATGAATGATGAATTTGTATTTAATACATTATATAGTAACATGAACGTGAGTGTTGACTTTAATGTGTGGTTCTTGATACTCAGATCAGACGTTTGAGCCTTCTCTCAAGCTGCCCTCCCATAAACGGAAACAGGGTTGGGGAAATTTCTCAAATTGGCCGCCTTTCTGGAAGTTGTGGCGAAGTGGCTTGGTGAATTCAATTTGCTATTTTTATTCTCAAAGGGGTTTACTGAATTGCAGTTATTTCCTCAGCCCAACCACCACACCCATTCGATCATGATATTTCTCCCTCTCATAAGCAAAAGCTTTAAATATATGTGGCGAACATTAAATTACGGTGGCGGCGGGTTAGCTGATGCTGTAGCTTCCCGCCGCCATAAAAATGGGAGAATTTATATAGTGGAAGGTGAGATGAAAAGTGAGAAAAGGAGGTAGAGAAGTATGAAAAGAGTAGGATTAATAGGCGTAATAATGGCGGCGCTTTTAGTGATATCAGGGATTCCAATGGCAGCAGCTGCAACCACGAACTCTACATCGTACGACGCCTTGAAGATACTCAACTTGGAAGTTCCCAAGAAAGTGACCTACGGCGAGGCTTTTGATATAACTATAAGTGCAGGTTATGCCGATTCGGCGAAGTATGGAAGCAGATTCATAGTCATTCTTGACAATGAAACATTTAAAAACGATGTTTTGAGTGGAAGTACCATACAAACAAATAAAGCCTTGAGTAACAGCAAATGGAGCGATATAATTCCAGAAGCGGGTAAAACTACGCCGTATACAATTGATACTGTGGAGAATAAACTGTACCCGGCAGACTATGTGGTTCTGGTGTTTAACGACAGCAGTCATTTCACGTTCGTGGGTTTCACGGTGGAGAGCACTACCGCAGAGAAACCTTATGTTAGCATAAGTGTTGACAAAAGCTCAGTAGCAATTGGAGATTACATAAAAGTGAAAGCGACACTTTCAACTACAGCCGATGTCAGTCCGATTAAGGTCTTTGTTACCGGTTCAGCGTTGCTCATCAATACCACAGGGGCTTATCCGGGAACATACGGAACTGCTGCGTATCTTTGCTACAATACAACTCCTACAAAGCAGCTGGATAAAGCGTGTGGAGATGATGAATGGTGGGTGCCAATACCGAAAGGTGTACCGGAAGGCGTTTACGTCGCTAAGATAGATGTGGGTAGTGGAGCAAACAGATCCGAAGCTGTTGCAACCTTCCAAGTCGTTAAGCCTAAGATAACAAGTTTGACCGTGCCATCTCAGCACGTGAATGGTACAGATCTCGTGATCGAGGGAACAACCAATCTCGCGAAGAGTGGGTCAGATTCGGATAACGCCACAACTACAAATCCGGAAAACATGGCGTATCTTACAATAACTGACCTGTCTGGGAAGGTGATATTCAATGCAACAACTCCTGACAGTGTAAAGGGTAGCGCAGCAAAGTCTTACATCGATGACAGTGGCAAGTTCAGATTCAAGATTGACAACTTTGGTGCAGAAAACCTCGGATATTACAAGGTCACGGTTAAGATAACCTCGGGTGCTTTGGGGGATGAGGAAACTGCAGTATTTGAGCTTGTTAAGCCAGAAGTGACACTTACTGCTGACAAGTACACTGTAACGAGAGGAGATACAGTCACGTTTACGATTGATACGAACCTCAAAATAAATAGTCCAGTGGTATTCAAGATTGAAAATAACAAGAGTTTCTGTTCAGGTGATCCCGACTGCGTTGCAGAGAAGACGTATTATGTTGATGCTCTTGGAAATGTTGTAATTAAGCTTGATGTCAGTCCAACGGCAGATTTAACAGACTACAAGTTTACGGCGGAGATTCCAGGCCTTGGCGTTAGTGATGAAGTTAGGGTAACAGTTGTTAAACAGACGTTAAACATAACCGCTGAGAAGACAACTGCTGTAAGGGGTGAGAGTGTTAGGTTTACTGGTTCAACATCGGCGAGCGTTGTGTATGTATATGCAAGCGATAAAGGTGTGTTCAAGATAGGTAACACTTGGGTTGCAGAGTTGCCAAGCGATACAGTCCTAGATACACCAGATGAGCTTAATACCTCTAGGGTGTATCCTGATTCTAACGACAATCTTGACTTCAAGGTAGATGTGCAGGTGACCTCAACAGCCTATGGTGATGTGTCGCCGGGAACATACTATCTGTACTTCTATGCTCCGTCCAACGTTACTGCAGATGGTAAACAAGCTAACAGAATAGACAAAGCATCCGACACCCAAGCAATTGTGGCAATTGTAGTTACAGATCCGAGAATTGAATCAGTTGAGATTCCAAGCAAGATTCCTTATCAAGGTGCAGTTGAAGTTAGCATACTAACCGCACCTGGTGACAAAAATAACGTCATAGTCACATTCAAACTTGAAGGTAGCAACGTTAAAGCTGATCCGAGCGACTTCCAGCTTGGTTCAGATCTTGGTCATCCAGATTCAAATGGTTATGTTAACTTCACATTGGACTTTAAGAAATACGCTGAAGAGACTGGGGATACACTTGAACCTGGCCTGTATGTATTTACAGCTAAGCTTAAGTTTGTCAGCAGCCTTGGTGGGGATGTTGTTGATACAAAGGACTCTCTAATTGAGATTGTCCCCCAGACGCTCGATGTGACAATAGAACCCACGCAGCCGGTTGTTGGGGACCAGATTAAGGTTACCGTTTCAACCAACAGAGAGGGCAAGTCCGGCTACGACCACATCTGGGTCACAATGGTTGGAACTAACTATAAGTCAGTGCAGAAAGTTACCCTTAACAGTAAAGGTGTTGGAACCGTTACTTTTGAGACTGTTGGACTAGCAGCCGGAACTTACAAGTTCTATGTAAGAGATACGGCTGGTACATGGGACAAAGACCATGATGAGCTTTACGTTCCTGAGAATCTGTACAACCTCGATCCGGCAGAAGCAATTGCCAAGATTTACAACGCACAGGATGACCTCCTCGTAGTCAAAACAATCCAGCTCCTCGAGACAGCTCCAACAACCACAACCGCAGTCCCGACAACCACAACCGCAGTCCCGACAACCACAACCGCAGTCCCGACAACCACCACAGTTGCAACAACCACAACCACCGCTGCTGTTACAACCACCACTGCAGGTGGTCAGGGCGGCATACCTGGCTTTGAGGCAGTGTTCGCCATAGCCGGTCTGCTGGCAGTCGCCTACCTGCTGAGAAGACGATAAAATTTCAAATTTCAACTTTTTTATTTTTGAAATAGATAGGTTTTTAAGCTAAGACCTCTTAGGCCTATTATGAGAAAAGTTCTGTTGATACTGGGACTTGTAATGCTCATTCAGCCAGTGCTGGCACTTGAACACCTCACGTCCAACAATTTCGATCAGCCGGACACGTCACTCACTCCGGAGAAAAGCTACTATCTGCCCGGAGATAGTATTACGGCCACGTATAAAATTACACCTAAAACTGACAGCGATATGGAGCTTATTGGTGGGGAAAAGGACAATCCAAGAACATACACCTTCAAAACGTCATTGGAAGATGCCAAATGGACGATTTCAATAAATTATTATCTGGGGAGCTGGACAGAGGATTTTTCGGGTAGTGAAGTCAAAATTGATGTCAAGTACTTCTATCTCGATGAGCAGAGAAAGGGTGTGAGGAGCATCGAGGTCAACGTATCCGGAAAACTTCCGGACATTGATAGCAGACTGGAAAACGTCGTCATTGTAAACGTAAGTGTTGAAGAAGCAGATAGTAACGTCTTGCCACCACTCACGGTTAAGGTCGTAAATACACAGAAATTCTCCGAGGACATACAGAAGATAAGAACAGATGCGGATAACCTGAAGGCTGAACTTAAAAAAGCAGGCGTATCCTACAATGAGTCGGATTTTGATGAGATTTACAGCTTACTCGATGAGGCGCAGAATCTTGTGAATGATGGCAAGTACCTTGAGGCCGACGGTAAAATAACGCAGGCGGAAAATAAGCTGGAAAGCGTTTCATCCCAGGCAGACAGGTTGAAGGCAGAGGCTGAGAGGGATTACGTGGACAGCATCCTGAACGAAGCGTATCTCAACCTCAGCGTGACGCAGGTCGCCCTTAACAAGATTGCCAACAGCAAAAATTACAGCATTTACGTCGAAACCTATGCAGAGTTGAACAGCAGGTATGATGAGTTGAAAGGTGAGTTCGACGATGCGAAACAGATGATAAACGAAGGAAAGTACTCTCAGGCCTACGAAAAGCTTACCGAATTAAAACCGAAAGCCGAAAAGCTCCTCAATGACGTAAACGAGCTCAGGAATAAAGTTGAAAACGAGAAACCTGAGGAAGGGGGATTTGGCCTGCCAAGCTTTCAGCTCTCTCTTCCAGTATCCCCGCTGTACGTTGCGGCTGTTACTGGAGCGGCGGTTGCTGTTGTGGTCGCTGCGTTCATAATCAGAAGAAGGGGGAGAGGTAAATGGGACGAACTCCGCTGATCATTTTCATTCTCCTCCTTCTGACTTTTTCCAAGGTATATGCTCTCGATTTTGACTACAACTGCGACAGGAATTTTAATAACTACTATTTCGGGGGCGAATATCTGTATTTCACGTGCACTATCACCCCCCACTCTTCCTCAGATGCCAAGCTGGCGGACGGTCAGGAATACACGGTTTACACTCAGCTCGACTCTTCGGCTGTAATTGTGATTGTGGAGTACAAGGATGGAAAGAAGGTTCTTTATCCGTCACCTTCTGATGAATACATTTCCGATGACAACGGCACAAGGCTGAAGTTCTATGTTCCGGAAAGTGATGATGGCATAGACTGGATGAAAATAACTGTCTACGGGTATATCCCGGTGGTTGATTATAGGCTAAAAAATGTAACCGTTCTCGGAGTTCTGGGAAAGGATGAGCTGATTGATTCTGAAACTGCGGTTGTTAACAAGCAGAAGTTCTATTCTGATCTTAAAAAATTCGAAAAAGCTGAGTGTGTGGATGAGAAAAAGCTTATGGAGGCAAAACTTCTTTACAACGATGGAAAATACACGAAAGCAGAGGAATATCTCAGGGATATTGAGGATGCGGTCAACAAGTGTTACTACAGCAGCAAAAAGGCCGATTATGAGTCGAGAGTGAGCGATCTAAAAAATGAGCTTACCGATATTAGCAAGGATCTGTTTTTGGTACAGTATATGCTCGAAAACGAAGGGGATAGAATAAAGAATTATGAAGATGTGTTCAGCCAGTGGCAGAATCTATCGCAAAAGAAGAAGGAGATTGAAGATAGGATTGACCGTGTTGAACGACTCATCCTGCAGGGAAGGTTCAGCACGGCTGGAAATGAAATCGATAGCATAGAAAAATCCCTCACCTCTTTGAAAGCAGGTGTTGAGGTTCTGAAAGACTCAATAAAGGAGAAAAGCTCCCCGGAGATTGACTGGATAACCCTTGCGATGCTTGGTGGTGTTATAGCGCTTGCTGTTATTGCGGTTGTGGTTTTCGTAAGCACGAGAAGGAGGGATAAGTGGTAGGTAGCCTGAAAGTTAACCTTTTCCGACAATAACTCTATCAATGATTTTTTTTGGAAAAATTCCATTCTCCAGAACTCCTCTGACCGTTTTTATCTTCTCTTCCAGCCTTTCAACTCTCTCATCTTCTAGGACTCCAAAGTTGCAGTCCAGGACGAAGTTCCCGTTGTCCGTTATTACAGGTCCCACCTTACCGCTCCCGTGTCTGAGTCTGATTTCGCTGCATCCCATATCATGGAGCTTTTTTACGACATAGGGATAACCGAAAGGCAGCACTTCAACTGGCACAGGCATGGACAGTTTTTCAACCAGCTTGCTTTCGTCCACAATTATCACAACCTTTTTGCTGGCAGATGCAACGATCTTCTCCCTGGTCAGTGCACCACCACCGCCCTTGATGCAGTTCATCTTGGCATCGACCTGATCTGCCCCGTCAATGCACACCTCCGGCTCATACTCCAGATCAACAATTTTAATTCCGTTCCTCAGAGCGGTAAAGTAGGACTGATAGGATGTTGGAACACCGTAAATCTCCATCTCTTCTCTTCTTATCCTTTCTCCCAGCAGATTGAGAAAAATTTCCACCGTTGATCCGCTTCCTATTCCCAGCACCATCCCATCCCTGACGACTTCAAGGGCAAGTTTAGCCGCATTAAACTTCCCACCCGATACCATCAAACCACCTTTCAATTTTAACAAAATCCACCCTTGCTGTTAGATCAATGGTGAGGGGTGTAATTGATACATATCCCTGCCTCAAAGCGTGGATGTCTGTTCCATTTCCGGCGTCTTCAATCTCCATTCCGTGGATCCAGTAGTACTCCCTTCCTCTGGGATCCAGTCTTCTCTCAACGCTTACGTTGTACATTCTCCGTGCAAGCCTCGTCACGGCAATTTTACCGTTTGGATTTGCAGGGACATTTATGTTAAGCAGATCTGTACCCTCTGGCAGCCCCTTTTCAGCCACAACTCTTGCTATGTCCCTCAGGACTCTGGACGCAAAGGTGAAGTCTGAACGGCTCGTTAGCTCGAATTTGCTCACGTCCGGCATCTGCAGTGAAACTGCTATCGCCTTGCTGCCGTGAGTTGCAGCCTCAAGGGCAGCACATACCGTTCCGGATGTCGTTGCAGCCTCTGTTGATAGGTTCTCACCAAGATTTATTCCACTTACGGTTAAGTCCGGTATATCCCCAATTATCTCATACATTCCAATTATCACTGAATCCGTTGGGGTGCCATCTACCGCGTAAACTCTCATTCCGTTTACACTGACCTCAGAAACTCTTATGGGCTCCATGATCGAAAGGCTCCTTCCCACACCGCTCCTCTGCATTGCGGGAGCGACAACAAAAACGTCTCCAAGCTCTTTTAGTGCGTCATATGCAGCTTTCAATCCGGCTGAATAAAGCCCATCATCGTTTGTCAGCAGAATCTTCATAGCTCCTTCTCAATTTTGTCAATGTAAAGAGCAATCTCGTTTACAACCTCAGGCTCCAGGTTGGCGTTGATTTCAATACCCTTGCTTTTTGCCAGCTCCTTAACCTTCTCGAAGTGAAGCGAAAGCTGTGAAACGACATACGTTTTGAGCAGATGAAGATTCTTTCTCACCTCATCATGACTGGCTTTACCGTTTTTATAAAGCTCGAGGATTTCTTCACAATCTCTTCTGAACATATCCACAATTCTCTTCTGGTCGGTCAGCTCTCCTGCAAGTTCAATGTTTTTCTCTCCTCTGACAAGCTCCCCTAACCTGTCCAGAAATGTGTTGATGTACAGCATCGTAAATTTCCTGTTGAAGAGGTTATAAATTCATTGCGATACAGATTTAAATTTTGAAGTATCAATTTTTCTGATGAAGGATATTGAGAGACAGTGCTTGCTTTCTCTGATCGGCATCGTGCAGAATATTTATGATCAGATGAAGGCCGGCAGGATACCTGAGATTGAGATTGCGACAAGGACCAAGCATAACATAGAGTTCAACGAGGAGAGTGAGGTGTGGGTTTACGGCAGCAGAAAATCAATCAGATCTGCAAAAACGGTTAAGGGGGCGTACAGAATTCTCAAGATGACGTACGTTATAGGCTTTCTCAAGGAACAGCTTAATCTGAACAAGTCATCCACTCTGAGAGAGCTCTACTACATCTCCGAGGGATGGGATGCTGCGAAGTTTGAGGAGCAATCGGAAAGCGACAGGCTTGTTGAGGACCTCGAGATACTGACGAACTTTCAGAGGGAGCATTTTCACATTCGCCCTGAAGAGGATGGAGCCACGGTCATCGGTCCCCTGAGGGTAAGGGAGGAAACCAGAAGGGGCGTGAGGGAAATACACTGTCAGGATGATGTTGGTGAAGGCGGTTATCAGATACCCGTCAATGTCGACAAAATTGATTTCGTGGATCACGATGCAAGATTTGTGATAGCAATAGAAACCGGTGGTATGAGGGACAGGCTTGTTGAAAACGGTTTTGACGAGAAATACAGCGCAATCATTGTTCACCTCAAAGGACAGCCTGCAAGAAGCACCAGAAGGCTGCTCAGGAGGCTGAACACCGAGCTCAATCTCCCGGTCGTTGTTTTCACCGATGGTGATCCATGGAGCTACAGGATTTTTGCCAGTGTAGCATATGGTAGCATAAAGTCTGCACATCTGTCGGAGTACCTCGCAACTCCTGCTGCACAGTTTGTTGGAATAAGGCCAACAGACATCACCAGGTATGATCTACCGGCAGATAAGCTGAGCGATGAAGATATAAAGGCATTGAAGTCAATTCTCACAGATCCAAGATTTGACAGTGAGTTCTGGAAAAAGGAGGTCAGCTATCAGCTTGAAATAAATAAGAAATCAGAGCAGCAGGCTTTGGCAAAGTACGGTCTGGATTACGTTACAGATGTCTATCTACCTGAGAGACTTTCAGAACTTGGAGTAATCTGATTTGTTTATTAAAAAATTGGAGTTACTGGGATTTACCCCAGGTAACAATAATATCCTGCTCGTTAAGCGATCCACCGATGATTATTGTCTCCTTCTGGTCTTTGACGAATGTGAAACCGAAGTCTCCGTTGCTTATCCCACCGAAATTGTTTTCGAATCCTAGAGCCGCAATGGAATCTTTCAGCGGGTTCAGATCTTCGGACTTAACAGGTCTCTTGATCACATAATGTACGGTAACTCCCACTCCTCCGGAAGATGTTCCGGCGTAGTATGAGTCAGGCTTGGCCCCTCCGAAAATCTTGTTCAGTATTGGCCTTATCATGTCATCCAGTTGCTTTGCATCTCCACTAAGAACAGCCTCTGTGGCAGTATCATACGGATTTTCACTCTGCTGATCTGTATTTTCCTGAGTTTCGGCAGGTGTGGTTGCAACGGGAGTTGCCTGTGGGGATTCGCTTTCAGATCCGGAACACCCGCTAAATGCCACAACAAGTGCAAGCAAAGCCAGCAGCACGTAAATTTTTTTCATTCAATCACCTAAAAAGTATTAATCTTCAGAAGATTTATAATTTTCCATTTCGAATTACTCGTAGGTAACTTCGATATTCAGAAAATCTTCTGCGATAATCGTGTTTTCAAAAACTTTTCTGGCCTCTTCGAGTAGAGGAGAGGAGTCTTTAGAGTATCTTGTGCTTATGTGTGTGAGGATAAGTTTTCTGACGTTTGCGGCCCTGGCAACATCGGCAGCCTCCTTTGCGGTTGAGTGTCCGCTCTCAATGGCCCACTCCTTCAGCTCTTCCAAAAAGGAA
Organism: Archaeoglobus neptunius; assembly: GCF_016757965.1. Taxonomy (NCBI): domain Archaea; kingdom Methanobacteriati; phylum Methanobacteriota; class Archaeoglobi; order Archaeoglobales; family Archaeoglobaceae; genus Archaeoglobus; species Archaeoglobus neptunius. Next base: position 23,580 of record NZ_JAEKIW010000018.1, read on the forward strand.
CCGTCGTGAATCAGAATATCCGCATTACCGGCTATTTCTATCGTTCTATCTGTTGGTCTTGTGTCTCCCGTGTATACAACTTTTCTCCCTCTTCTCGGCTCACCGAGAATCATCTCGGGAGTTATTGTTCTTCCTTTCCACTCTATACTTTCGCCTCTTGCCAGTTTGGCGTAAAGGGGTCCGGGCGGAATGCCGAACTCTTTTTCAGCTTTTTCTCTGTTGAATTTGCCCCTTCTATCGTTTTCGATGATTGCGTAACCAACGCTCTCAACTATGTGCTCCGTTTTAAAGGCAACAACCTTAAAGCCTTCAAACTTCACTTCGTATCCGTCCCTTACTTCTCTCACATAGATTGGGTAATTGAGCTCGCCGTAGCCGAATGCGTCGAACAGAGCCTTCAGAACCTTCGCCCTCGGTGAGTGAATGGTCAGAGCCCTCTCTCTATCATTCAGAGACATGGTTTCAATGAGGCCGAATAGGCCGATGAAGTGGTCTGTATGCAGGTGGGTAATGAAGATGTTGTCCAGATTCCTGAATCCGGTTTTTGCAATCATCATCTGCCTTTGCGTCCCTTCTCCGCAGTCAAAAAGAAATCTGTGGCCGCCATACTGAACAAAAATAGCTGGAGAGTTTCTCTCAACACTCGGAACGGTACCGGAGGTTCCGAGAAAAGTAATTTTAAATAGCATTAAGATTCGAGAACTATCTCAATGTTCACATCCTTGGGGACCTGGATTCTCATTATCTGCCTCAGGGCTCTCTCGTCTGCAGAGATATCTATCAGCCTCTTGTGAACTCTCATCTCCCAGTGGTCCCATGTTTCGCTGCCCTCTCCGTCCGGAGCTTTTCTGACGGGAACCACCAGACGTCTTGTAGGAAGTGGTACCGGGCCGCTCAGCTCAACGCCAGTCTTATTGGCAATTTCTTTGATTTGCGAGCAGATTCTGTCGAGCTCTCTTGGATTCAGACCGGAGAGTTTAATTCTCGCCTTTGGGCCTTTAATCGGCATGAGATCACCAAAAAAATAGGGTTATTTTCTTGGGGTGAGGTCAAGAACCATTCCGGCTCCGATCGTCATCCCCATGTCTCTGATGGCGAACCTGCCCATCGGTGGGATGTCCTTGACCTTCTCGATGACCATCGGCCTGGTCGGCTCAAGCTTAACAACCGCTGCATCTCCCGTCTTGAGGAACTGTGGATTCTCCTCTTTTACCTGACCGGTTCTTGGATCAATCTTCTTCTGCAGCTCAACGAATCTGCATGCAATCTGGGCGGTGTGTGCGTGAACCACTGGCGTGTAACCGACTGTGATTGCGGTTGGATGCTGCAGTACAACCAGTTGTGCTGTGAAGTCCTTTACGACTGTTGGCGGGGTGTCCGGGTGTCCTGCGACATCTCCTCTCCTCAGGTCTTTCTTGCTCACACCTCTCACGTTGAAGCCTATGTTGTCACCAGGATAGGCCTCCTGAATTGGCTCGTGGTGCATTTCGATGCTCTTTACCTCACCGCTGACACTGGCAGGCTCAAAGACGACCTTATCACCTACTTTGAGCACACCGCTCTCAACTCTTCCGACCGGGACGGTTCCAACACCGCTGATCGAGTAGACGTCCTGGATGGGTATTCTTAATGGTTTGTCAACGAGCTTCTCTGGTGGTTTGAGCATGTCAAACGCCTCCATAAGTGTTGGTCCATTGTACCACGGAGTCTTGTCACTCTTCTTGGCGATGTTGTCTCCGTGATAAGCAGAAGTTGGTATGAACGGGATTTCGTCGACCTTGTAACCCACCATCTTGAGAAGCTTTGAGACCGCATCTTTTGCAGCCTCATACTCCTTCTGGTCGTAATTTACTCTGTCCATCTTGTTTATGGCTACAATTATCTGGTTTATACCCAGCGTCCTTGCCAGGAATATGTGCTCTCTCGTCTGTGGCTGAACCTTCTCAACCACATCCATGACCAGAACAGCAGCATCTGCCTGTGATGCGCCGGTGATCATGTTCTTGATAAAGTCCCTGTGGCCCGGACAGTCCACGATTGTAATGTAGTACTTCTCAGTCTGGAACTTTCTGTGAGCCACGTCGATGGTAACACCGCGCTCTCTCTCCTCCTTCAGCCTGTCCATGACCCATGCGAACTCGAACGTTGCTTTTCCCTTCTCCTGCGCCTCTTTCCTCATTTTCTCAATGATGTGTTCGGGTACCTCTCCTGTTTCGTAAAGCAGCCTACCAATCAGTGTGCTTTTTCCGTGGTCCACATGCCCTATAAAGGCAACATTAATGTGCTCCTTTTCCTTTGCCATATTCATCTCCTCCCTTTGAGTTTTTCATCACATCCATTAGAAGGATATATAAACCTTTCACCAGCTTAGAATGTTGGAAATAACGAGGAAAAGTAGATCACCAAGTATAAAGGCAGCCACATATCCTGCTGTGATGAAAACGAGAAAAGGCAGAGCGGGGGTTACCCATACGGTCTCAATTTTTTTCCTCCTCAGTCTCTCTATTATCTCGTCGTCTGGCTCTATAGCCCTTCTCACCCTTCTGAACCTGCCGTTCTCGTCCACGTACTCCAGGAGATTGTGAAACTTTGGCAAATTGTCGAGTCTCACCCTGTAGCCTGTAAAGTAGTATATGAAGTTCTCTCTCAGGCCCGTAACCCCCTCAACAATCAGATTTCTGAGAAACATTAACATAAGAAGAACAGGAGCTGTAATCACGGAATTGGCAAGAGTGGAGAATGCAAATGATCCGAATCCCATGTTCAGCATGGGAAATCCGTTGTATTTAGGGTAGAAAGGAAATATCAGTGCAAGAGCCATAATGGCCTTCGCATCGGCACCGCCGTATGCACCTATGAAATAAAGCAGATAGGCAAGGGATATGACCATGACAACCTGTAGGGCTGCTATTGCGAATGCTAGCTGAAAGTGCACCTCTGTAAAAAGCTGAAATGCTGTGATCGGTAGCGAGACTAGGAGCATGTACTTCCACACTCTGTTCGGTACTATTCTGCTCTCTATGTCCAGTTTGCATGCATAAATTAAAAATCCAAGGACGATGAGGAATTTTGTAAGATCAGTTACCGGCATATAGCTCGTAAAGGTCTGAAAGCATTGCGGAGGCCGTTTCTTCCTTACCAGCCCCCCTTCCGGCCAAAAAAATGTTTCCTGCAGTATCCGTTTTGAACATTGCAGCATTCATGGTACCTTTTATTGCGAGAGGGTGAGAGACCGGAACGAGTCTGGGCGATACCCTAAGCTCTTTCTTGCTTACCTCTGCGATCAGCCTTATCGTGTACCCCTGCTCTCTCGCGACTTTGAATGCTTCAGGAGTTATTTTGTCGATCCCCACTCTTTCCACATCTTCAAACTTTGCCCTCACACCAATTGTGTTCGCTATAATGACCAGCTTTGCCGCAGCGTCGACCCCCTCAACATCGAAGGATGGATCTGCTTCAGCAATTCCGAGTTCCTGAGCCTCAGTGAGTATCTGCTCATATGAAAGTCCCTCCTCCTCCATTCTCGAAAGTATGTAGTTGCATGTGCCGTTGAGTATTCCCTTAACACTCACTATATCGCAGAATGCAAGGTATTTTCTTACCATCTTTATCACCGGCATGGCCCCGCCAACGGTCGCCTCGTACATGAGTCTTGCTCCATTCCGCCGTGCAAGCCTCATCAGGCCTTCGAAATCTGCAACAAGGGGCCCCTTGTTCGAAGTAATGACATCGCAGCCTCTGTGCAGGGCAGCTTTGATATATCTCAGCCCATCTCCACCATCCAGTTTTGTATGTGTCGTTTCAACGAGCAGGTTATACTCGGTCTCGCTGACGATTTCTTCAGGTCCTGTATCGTCTCTCAGCCTTCCGTTTTGTCTTTTCATCCTTATCGCTTCTTCGATGCTGAAGTTTCCAGAAATGGAGCTTTTGGAGTCCGCAATTGCAACGACCCTGTATTCCCCGATGCACTTCTCAATCACATTCCTTTTTTTCATCAGCAACTCGGCGAACCCCTGACCGACGGTACCGAAACCGACAATGGCAATTCTTATCATACGGGATCCTCATTTATAGGCTCGATGAGCATAATATTCTTCCTTCTGCAGATTTCTCTGAGCTTCCCAATTGCCTCTTTAAGTTTGTCATTTCCTGAAGCTGAGATTGTTACTATGGCCGTTGACGGACCTGAAACTTCCGGCATGCTCACGTGCATTTCAACACATTCAGCCTCTCCGTCAATGTCAATGCTGTTTATCGTGTCACTGATGTCCGTGTGAATCAAATGTCCTATCAGCAGTACGGATGTTGTAGCAGTGAGTCTTACCTCATTGAAGCTTCTTATGATTGTTCCTGAAAGCCTGAGGGTTTCGATGAGCCTTTCCACCTTTCTGCCATCGATCTTAAAAGAAATCTCTACTGGCAGCCTGTTGAGCGGAGTTTTTCTGCCTCTCTGGTGTACAATTCCAACTATATTTCCCCCCATCTTTGAGATCGGTTCGAGAACCTTCAGGAGCTGTCCGGGCCTGTCTTCGAGCTCAACGATCAGAGTAATCAGCAGCTCATTCATATATTGGCACGCCTTCCATTTCTGTTATCTTTCTGAATTCCTCCATCAACCTCCTCGTGACCTCGCCCGGTTTACCATCTCCAATTTTTCTTCCATCTATTACCACGATCGGTGCGATCTCAGCAGCCGTGCCTGTTACAAAAACCTCGTCTGCAGTGTACAGGTCGTAAAGTCCAACATTTGTTTCCCTGAAGGGTATGCCAAGTTTTTCGATAATTTCTATCACCACCTGTCTGGTAATTCCTCTCAGGTTGTTTATTGTTGGCGGGGTTATAATCTCACCGTTTTTTACAATGAAAATGTTATCCCCGCTCCCCTCTGAAATGTAGCCGTTTCGGTCAAGGAATATTGCCTCATCACCACCCTTTGCGTTTGCCTCGATTTTTGCCAGAATGTTGTTCAGATAGTTGAGGGATTTTATGTTTGGTGGCAGAGCATCAAAGGCGTTTCTTCTCACCGCCACGGTAACTGCGGTAAGGCCCTTTTCGTAAAGGTCCCCGTAGAGCTTACCCCATGGCTTTGTTATGACTATAACTGATGGTTTGCCGCACTTCCTCGGATCCAGCCCCAGATCTCCGATTCCTCTCGTGACGATTGGTCTTATGTATGCATCTTTCAGGTTGTTTTTTCTCAGGGTTTCCAGTATGGCCTCTATGAATTCCTCCTTGCTGAGAGGTATTTCCAGGTCGATAGCCTTTGCAGAGTCGTACAGCCGGTCAATGTGCTCCTTAAGTCTGAAAACCTTTCCGTTATAGGCTCTTATCCCCTCGAAGACGCCATCTCCGTAAAGAAATCCGTGATCAAATATGCTGATTTTCGCCTCATTTTCCGGAACAAATTCGCCATCAATATACACGAGCAACATTAAGCAGACATCACAGAATTAATTAAAAATAGTTTCGTTCATTTGCATAGCTTTGCTGCAACTCTCGCCGCCCTCTCCACAGAGTCGAAGAGAACAGCATTGCAGTCCTGGAGCGCCATATCCATTTTCTGATAATTTTCGGGAGTTGTGGAGTAAACGAAGATCCCCGGTTTCTTAAATCTTTCTGCAACCGTTCTGATCACCTCTGGTGGGATTACCCAGCTTGGTGGAGCCTCAGCGTACAGGAACATGATGATTCCGGTGTCACTGTCGTTTGAAACGGCATCAACAACTCCTGTAAATATACCCAGGTCTAAACCACTGAAGGACAGGTCAACGGGATTCTCTCTCATCGTGATTGGAGGTAGCAACTTTCTCAACTTCATTATTGTATTTTCATCAAATTTCGCTACTCTCCCTCCGCCGGTCTCAATTGTATCTGCTGCGACTATGCCCATACCAGCCTGAATCGTAAGAATACCCACGCCCTTCCCCCTCGCCTCGTCCAGCCCATCGAGTCTTTCAAGGGCTGTCGCAATGTCAATCAACTCAACAGGGTTCTCAGCCACGAACGCACCAGCCTGTCTCATTGCAGATTCAAAAACCCTGTAATCTCCTGCCATGCTTCCTGTATGGCTCAGCGAGGCCCTGTCGGCGACACTGCTCTTTCCGGATTTCATTACGACAATTCTCTTTTTTTCCGCCATCTCTCTTATCTGGCCAAATAGCGCTCTTCCATTTTCCACACCTTCAATGTAGAGTGCAACGACATCTGTATCATTGCTGTCCTTCAGGAAGTTTAGAACATCCGGGAAATCAATGTCGCAGCGATTTCCAAGATGGAGAATGTAGCTGAATCCTGCATTGAGGAATTTATGCATGATGTAATGGCATATTCCTCCACTCTGGGAAACCAGGGCTATTCTTCCCTTTTTGACATTGCTGAACATCGGAGTGAAGCTGGCGTTTATTCCCTTTATAACGTTGACAATGCCAAACGTATTTGGCCCAACGATTCTGAAGTTTTTCTGTTCGGCCATATCTCTCAGCATCTTTTCGAGCTCTTTTCCTTCACCGTACTCGGCCTCCTTGAAACCCGACGAGATGATCACCGCTCCCTTAACACCGGCGTTTGCAGCATCAAGAGCCGCCTCCAGCACCTTTTCTGCAGGAACGGCAATTATGGCCAGATCTGGAGTTTCTGGCAGGACACTCAGTGAAGGATATGCCTTTAACCCGTTGATTACTTTCGCAGCCGGGTTTATAGGATAGATTCTTAAATTTTTGTTGGACATGAGGCTTTTTACCACTGAATTTCCGACCTTTATCGGATTGGTCGAGGCTCCGATCACAGCAACAGACTTCGGGTTTATAATCTCTGATACGTCCTTTAAGGTGTAATCAAACCTCTTTCTCTCCCCAACAGCAATCCTCGCATCCGCAACAACGCATCCATTCTCGTAGACGAAGACGGGATTCAGGTCCATCTCAACTATACCCTCTTTCTCGACCATCTCCCCAACT
>NZ_JAEKIW010000019.1 GCF_016757965.1 Archaeoglobus neptunius
CCGAAAGATAAGGGAGCGGGTGTATTCGTCCACAGGAAAAGGGGTGAGGTCGTTAAAGCCGGTGACCCGCTCATCACCATTTACGCAGAGAAAGAGTGGAAGCTTACCAATGCAATTGAGGTTGCAATGGTCGAAAGACCAATTGTCGTGTCGGGAATGGTACTTGAGGTTTATGGGAGACGGGGTGTTTGAATGAAGGATGGGCTTGAAGGTGTGATTGCCTGCCAGACGAAAATTTCAAGAATAGAGCTTGTTAACGGTAAAGCGGTACTTGAGTACAGGGGATATGATATAAGGGACCTCGCAAGAAGGGCCAGCTACGAGGAGGTAGCATATCTACTCATTTACGGAGAATTGCCGAAAAAATACGAATTACAGGATTTTAAAATTGAGCTGGCAGAAAGGAGGGACCTGCCGCCTCAGATTATCGGGCTTCTAACACATCTTCCACCTTACACTCATCCAATGGTCGTTTTAAGAACCGCTACAAGTTATCTCGGATCTCTTGACAGGAAGATAGATGTCAAAACGAGAGAAGAAAACCTGGAAAAGGCCAAGAATCTGATTGCGAAGTTTCCAACAATAATTGCGTACTACCAGAGAATAAGGACTGGCAGGAACATCATCCAGCCAACACTCGAGCTGAGCCATGCGGCGAATTTTCTTTACATGCTGAATGGGGAAATGCCGAGCAGGACCGCTGAAAAGGCACTCGATATGGATCTTATCCTCCATGCTGAACATGAACTCAACGCCTCGACCTTTGCTGCAAGAATTGCCGCCTCAACTCTTGCTGACATGTATGCCTGTGTTGTTGCCGCTACAGGAACCTTGATGGGCCCCCTGCACGGTGGTGCGGCTCAGGAAGTGATGAAGATGCTCAGAGAGATCGCAACGCCCAGGAGGGCGGAGGGTTACGTCAGGAAGAAAATAGAGAAGGGTGAGAGAATAATGGGATTTGGACACAGAGTCTACAGAGGCGTCATGGATCCAAGAGCGGAACTCCTCCGAAGGCTCGCAAAGAAACTTGCAGCAGAGGGAAGCACAAAATGGTTTGAGATAAGTGAGGAGATCGCAAAAGCAGCGTACAAACACAAAAAGCTCTTACCAAACGTTGATTTCTACTCCGCCAGTATTTATGCCAATCTCGGAATTCCCGACGACCTTTTTGTCAACATATTTGCCATGGGGAGGATATCGGGCTGGCTTGCACACATAATCGAGCAGTACGAAAACAACAGGCTGATAAGACCGAGAGCAGAGTACGTGGGGGAGAAGGAGAAAAAATTTATTCCCATCTCTGAAAGGTAATGGAAAGATTTATTTGACATAAGGCGGGGTGGGGGGTTATGGCAAGAAAACCAGCGAGGATGTGGAGGAGGCTCGAAAGGCCGTACACCAGGATCGAGTACATCGATGGTGTGCCAGGAACGAGAGTCAGGATGTTCGACATGGGTAACAAGAGTGCGGACTTTCCAGTGATGGTTACGCTTGTAGCAAAAGAAGCTGTGCAGATAAGGGAGAATGCCCTCGAAGCAGCAAGAGTTGTAGCTAACAAGTACGTTTCAAGAAGGGCTGGAGCAAGCAACTACAAGCTCAAGCTCCGCATATATCCGCACCACATTCTGAGGGAGCACAAGATGGCCGTTGGAGCTGGAGCTGACAGAATTTCGCAGGGTATGAGGGCGGCTTTTGGGAAACCTGTTGGTAGAGCGGCGAGGGTTAAGCCCGGGACAAAAATAATGTCTGTATGGGTGAAGCCTGAACACTTTGAGGTCGCAAAGGAAGCTCTGAGAAGGGCTGCGATGAAGATGCCCACACCCACTAAAATTGTTGTTGAGAAGGGTCGTGAGCTGCTTAAGGGTAAGGTATAAGTAAAATTTTTTTGACTCAGATACACTTTTTCTGATGCAATCCATTATGGTGGGAGGAACTACCAGCAGTGCGGGAAAAAGTCTGATAGCTGCTGCTATCTGCCGGATTCTCGCAAAGAGGGGTTATGACGTTGCCCCCTTCAAGGCTCAGAACATGAGTCTGAATTCCTACGTAACCGAAAACGGCAAGGAGATTGCGATAGCCCAGGCGTATCAGGCATTTGCTGCCGGAATTGAACCTGATGAGAGGATGAATCCCATACTTCTAAAACCAAAGGGTAACTTCGTGTCCCAGCTTGTTGTGATGGGCGAGGCTGTAGGAGATATTGACTCACGAAAGTACTACAGCAAAGAGATCGTGTGGTTGAGAAGAGTGGTGGAGGAGGCATATACCAGTTTAGCTGAGGAGTTTGAGGTAGTTGTTATTGAGGGTGCAGGTGGGATGGCTGAGATAAACCTCTATAACAGAGATCTGGCGAATATACACATTGCGAGGTTTGCCAGACCGGACATTTTGCTGGTGGGTGATATAGACAGGGGTGGGGTTTTTGCGTCCCTCTTCGGCACCTTCTCCCTCCTGCCGGACGACATCAGGGGAATGGTGAAGGGTTTCATAATTAACAGGCTGAGGGGGAGAGAGGACATTCTCCAGAGCGGAATCAAAAAGCTGGAAGAACTTACGGGGGTTGGAGTGCTTGGAGTTCTGCCGTTTGTTGAATACAACTTTCCGTCGGAAGACTCGCTGAACATCGAGGAGTGGGGGAAGGATGGGCCTGTTGGCATCGTAAAGCTGCCGAGAGTCTCCAACTTCACGGACTTCGAACCCATAAAGCCGATTGCGAAGTTTCTCGACCTGAACTGCGGGCTGGAGGAGTGTGAGGTCGTAATCATACCCGGCACGAAGGACACCATTGCGGATCTTGCCGAGCTCAAAGGATCGAGGCTGGGGGAGGAAATAGTCAGAAATGCAGGGAAGATTCCGGTAATTGGGGTGTGCGGTGGGTACCAGATTATGGGCAGAGAGCTGATTGACTGCGGTGTTGAGCATGCAAAAGTTAAGGTTAAAGGACTCGGTTTGCTGGAAGCAGTCACAAAGTTTGAGAACTTCAGAAAGAGAACCGTTCAGGTTAAAAAGAGGGTGAACGGCAACGCCGTAATCCTCGATAGAATTGCCGGACAGGAAGTGTGGGGGTACGAGATACACAAGGGCGTTACGGAGTCATCCAGACCCATCTTTGAGGATGAGGGGTGTGCGAGCGAAGACGGAATGTGCTGGGGGACTTATCTGCACGGCCTCTTCTGGAATGAGAACGTGGTAGAGGCATTGGGTAAATACTTGGGGGTTAGGATCAGGATGCAGGAAGAGTGGGCGGAAGTCATTGCACGGGAGGTTGAGAAGAGGCTGGATCTCGGTTTTGTTGTTCGGAGTTAACCGAACGGTTTCGTATGTTTTTTAAATAGAAGATCCAAGATCGCCTTATGCTTAGAGCTGTGTTAGCAGTAGTCCTGATCTTGGGTGCCGTTGCGCCGACTTCCGCCATTCCAAGTATAGGCGAGCTGAAAGCGGACAGATCTCTTTGCAGTAACGCTACAGAGGAGTACTATGTGTACGATAATGGGAATTGGGTTAAGAAAAAGGAACCGGTTGACTGGTGGATGTGCATCGATGTTAAAGGCATAAGGGCAGACTACAACTCGGCAGCTAAGAAGGCAATTGAGCTGAAGAGCATTGGAAAGGATTCGCCTTACTACGGTGGAGAGTGGATAGATCCTAAGAGGGGGATAGTTTTCGTTGTTGTGACCGATGAAAGGGTTGCTGAGAGTTACAAGGGGAAGAACGTTGTGGTTGTAAAGGGGAAGTACAGCTATGGAGATCTGTACAGGTGGAAGAGGGAGCTTGGCAAAGCTCTCGCCAATGACATTGTTATGGGAAATATATTGTCAATGGTTGGCCCAGATGTGCAGCGAAATAAGGTATTTGTAGGAATTAAGCTGATAAACGATACAACGCTGGACAGAATAAAAATACTGGCAAAGAAACTTGGAATACCGCTTGATGCCATTGTTGTCGGGAAAGCAGAGATATTTTTACCGGACATTACTAAATCCCCTAAGAAAAGCGTAAAAATCTCAATTTCCGAAGTAAAACTTTCCCGAACGGACAGAATACGCCCGTTGGTGGGAGGGATAAAGATACAGTCTCGGAAAATATGTACTCTCGGTTTCATAGCTGTCAGAAATGGTGTGGAGGGATTCGTTACAGCAGGACACTGTGGAAATGTGAGTAACGCAGTATATCAGCCGGAATTTACCGGAAATTTCAGAGAGGATCTGGTTGGTAGGATTGCTGCCGATCCAGGAGGTCCGAGGTACAGCGACGCCGTGTTTGTCGAAAATCCGATAGTCAATTCTATATTTAGGATTTTCAACGAGCATAATCCATCGAAGCATTATCCAGTATTCAGTGAAATGCAAGCTCAAAGCGAGGGCATGTATGTGTGCAAGGGTGGAATTACAACAGGGGAGACGTGCGGTTGGATTGAGGAAGTAGGTTATGACATAATCGGGACATATCCAGAATACGGAACCATTTACGATCAGGTTCTTGCTACATATGTAAGCAAAGAGGGGGACAGCGGAGGTCCTGTTTACTATGATCCACTCGATACGTGGATAAGGAATTGGTGTATTGACAGGTACGGAGTAAAATGTGTGGATATCTACGGGATACAAGTTGCATTAGCTTCGTATGGATCCAGAACTTACAGTGTTTACAGCCCGATAAGCGGAATAGAGCGAGACCTCGGAAACCTGCGAACAAGATAGCTCCTTATTTATTTTTAAGTGATACAAGCATGAGTCCAATATGTGATATCCCGAAATAATTTCACTCTTCAAACAACCACCTCCCGTACTCAAACACCCTTTCAGCAGGCAATTTCCTGAGAAAAGCCTGATAGGGAGTCCCAAGTTCATCAAAATTCAGACTCATGTGTGGCTTTACGTAATTATACCACTCAACGAACTCCTCCACTGAACCAAACAGGTTAAGCTTCTGCTCCATCAAGCCGAAGAACCTCTCCACCTTCCCGTTGGTTTGAGGATGGTTTACTCTCGCCAGAATATGTCTAACTCCATTCTCGGCCAGAAACTCCTTAAACCTGTGCTTAGCTTTCTCTCTGCTCTTTGCAGCAACGAATTGAGTTCCGTGATCGGTTAGGATTTCATCAGGTATGCCGTATTCAGCAAATCCTTTCCTGAGAACTTTGATTGTGTTCTCAGTTGTAGCGGAATTGAATAGCCCGTAACAAGTAATGA
>NZ_JAEKIW010000020.1 GCF_016757965.1 Archaeoglobus neptunius
CCGAAAGATAAGGGAGCGGGTGTATTCGTCCACAGGAAAAGGGGTGAGGTCGTTAAAGCCGGTGACCCGCTCATCACCATTTACGCAGAGAAAGAGTGGAAGCTTACCAATGCAATTGAGGTTGCAAGCACAGAGCACGCATTCGAAATATCTGGGATCATTATCGAAAAGCTGTCCTATGGAGGGTGATGGTCTTGATTCTCAGGGCTGTGAAGGTTCCGTTCAGGTCGGGAAGGTTTGCTGTAATTCTCAATGAAGAGGACGCAAGTGAGCTTGGAGTGAGAGAGGGGGACAGACTCAGGGTGAGGTACGGGAGGTCCAATCTTATCGCAACAACCCAGCTTTCAAGAGAGATTGTGGAGAGGGGTTTCGCGGGTCTAACGGATCTGTCAATGGGCGAGCTTGGGATTGATGATGGGGCTGAAATCGAAGTTTACCCTGTACAAAAGCCAAAGAGCGTCGAACTTGTTAAGAAAAAGACGAGAGGAGAAAAGCTGACACAGGATGAAATTAGAAGAATTGTGGAGGATATAATCAACAATGCTCTCAACGAGGTGGAGCTCACAGCATTTGTTATATCCTCCATGCTCAGAGGTATGGATTTTGATGAAATTGAATGGCTTACGAGGGCAATGATTGAGACAGGAGACAGGCTGTACTTTGAGAAGGGGATTGTTGTAGATAAGCACAGCATCGGCGGTGTGCCGGGGAACAAAATATCCCTGATAATAGTTCCCACAGTCGCTGCCGCCGGTCTGCTCATCCCCAAGACGGCGAGCAGAGCCATAACCTCTGCAAGTGGAACTGCCGATACCATGGAGGTTCTGGCCAGCGTAAACCTCAGCATTGACGAGATAAAGGAGATCACCGAAAGGGTTGGCGGTGTTATAGCATGGGGTGGGGCGACAAACATAGCTCCAGCAGATGACAAGATAATCAGAATTGAGCACCCCCTGTCTATCGATCCACGCCCTCAGCTTTTAGCAAGTGTCATGGCGAAAAAGGGTTCCGTGGGGGCAAAACACGTGATCATAGACATTCCCGTAGGAGAGGGAGCGAAAATTGAGAAAACTGATACTGCAAGAGCCCTCGCCAACGACTTCATTGAACTCGGAAGAAGACTCGGACTTAACGTAACTGCGGCACTTACCTACGGCGGTCAGCCGATCGGCAGAGCTGTTGGCCCCGCTCTGGAGGCTAAAGAAGCGTTGAAGGCAATGGAGGATAGGGCGGGATCAGCAAGTCTGCTTGAAAAATCTCTCGGCATAGCCGGAATACTTTTCGAGATGACGGGTATTGCTGCTAACGGGTATGCACATGCCAGAAAGATTTTTGAAAGTGGGAAAACTCTCGAGAAGTTCAGGGAGATAATAG
>NZ_JAEKIW010000021.1 GCF_016757965.1 Archaeoglobus neptunius
CTCCCTCCTGAACGCCTGCAATCCGGTTATCGCTCTGCCGAGTATCAGCGTGTGGATGTCATCCGTCCCCTCGTACGTATAAACGCTCTCAATGTTCGCCATGTGTCTTATCGGCGAATAATCAAGGCTTATCCCGTTCGCCCCCAGCAGCTCTCTGGCAGTTCTGGCACAGAATCTTGCAACTCTCACATTGTTCTTCTTGGCAAGGGATATCTGCTCTGTCGTTGCCCTCCCTTCATCCATCAGCCTTCCCAGTCTCCAGCAGAGCAGCTGTCCCTTTGTAATCTCAATCAGCATCTTCACGAGCTTCTCCTGAACGAGCTGGAATGAGGCAAGAGGAGCACCAAACTGCTTTCTTTCCTTTGTATAGTTCAAGGCCGTCTCATAGCAATCCATTGCTGCCCCGATAGCTCCCCATGAGATTCCGTATCTCGCCTGATTCAGGCAGCTTAAAGGAGCTCTCAGACCCCTTGCTTCTGGCAGTCTGTTCTCCTCCGGAACCCTGCAATTCACAAGGCCAATCTCTCCAACACCTCCAGCCCTCATAGACCCCTTCTTCGTCAGGGAGTACTGCTGGAACCCCTGCATCCCCTTCTCAACTATGAATCCCTTGATCTTGCCATCCTCAACATCCCTCGCCCAAACAACAGCTATGTCCGCAACATCAGCTTCCGTTATCCAGGTCTTGGTGCCGTTCAGCACCCACTCATCTCCCTCTCTTCTGGCAGTGGTCTCCATACTCCCCGGATCGCTCCCGTGATTTGGTTCGGTTAAACCAAAACAGCCAATGATCTCTCCCTTCGCCAGTTTAGGCAGCCATTTTTTCTTCTGCTCCTCACTGCCGTACTGCCATATCGGGTACATGACCAGCCCGGATGTCACGGCAACAAAACTTCTCAATGCACTGTCTACCCTCTCCACCTCCTGACAGATTATTCCGAAGGACGTGTAGCTCATACCGGGACAGCCGTACTCTTCCGGTATGAACGCCCCCAGCATCCCCAGCTCTCCAAATTTCCTGCCAAGCTCGTGGAAGTTCAGCGGCTTCTCCTCGTGCCACGCATCGACAATGAGCGGAACAATTTCCTTCTCCAGAAACTCTCTGACAGCACTCCTCACAAGCCTGTCCTCGTCACTCAAAAGCTCGTCAACGTTGTAGAAGTCAACTCCTCTGAACAT
>NZ_JAEKIW010000022.1 GCF_016757965.1 Archaeoglobus neptunius
AGCATAAACTCCAGCACCCTCTTCCTCCTGTCCAGCTCCTCATTCAGCTCCCTCACACTCCACCCCCTCTGCCTCCTTATCTCCTCCAGAGCCTTCGATGTTCCCACCATCGCATGCTCATCCTTAACGCTGTCCCACTGGAAAACGGTTGAAGTTCTCAGCATCTTCGTATGAGCATCCAGACCCACTATCTCGGCAATCTCCACATTCCTCCTCACTCTCTTCTCCCCCACGTACGTCTGGGCCTGAATGCTTATGATGTCCAGCGCCTCCAGCATCGGTCTCGGCACCCCAATGGGTGGATTTTCCAGTCTGTGTATTGCACCGCTTATGCTGTCCGCATGCAGAGTTGAGTAGGTTGTGTGGCCGGTGGCCATCGCCTGAAATAAAGTCAGAGCCTCCCTGCCCCTGACCTCTCCGACTATTATGTACTCCGGCCTCTGCCTCAATGCCGCCCTGAGCAAATCGTACATGTCAACCGCCCCCTTCTCCCCGTGGAAAGCGTCTCTCGTCACACCGGGAATCCAGTTCTCGTGCGGGAGCATCAGCTCCCTTGTATCCTCAATTGTGACTATCTTTGACCTTCTCGGTATAAACAGAGAGATGGCGTTCATCGATGTCGTTTTCCCGCTCGCAGTCCCGCCTGCGAAAATCAGCGATTTCTTGTTCTCAATGCACAACCAAAGATACGCCATCTGATCACTGCTGAAAGTCTTCCAGGCTATTAAATCGATTGGTGTTACAGGTTCATCCCTGAACTTTCTTATGGTGAAGGTCGAGCCGTGATCGGTAACCTCTCTACCCAGCGTCATCTGAATTCTGCTCCCGTCAGGCATCGTAGCATCAACCATCGGCTCTGCAATGCTTATATGCTTCCCGCACTTCTGGGCGAGATTGACAACAAAGGAGTCAAGCTCGTCAGGATCGTTGAATATTATGTTCGTGCGGAGGTTTGTGTA
>NZ_JAEKIW010000023.1 GCF_016757965.1 Archaeoglobus neptunius
TTCGGCAACGAGGAGCAGAAGAAGAAATACCTCCCACCACTTGCCAAGGGAGAGAAAATCTGCGCAGCCTGCTACACCGAGCCTCAGGCGGGAAGTGATGTAGCGGGCATAAAAACCAGAGCCGACAAGGATGGGGACGAATACGTGATCAACGGAACAAAGATGTTCATAACAAACGGAACCATAGCGGACTACTACATCGTCCTCGCCAGAACCGATCCTAACCCGCCAAAGAGACACCACGGCATGTCCGTCTTTATTGTTGAGAAGGACATGCCGGGAGTTCAGGCGAACAAGCTGAAAAACAAGCTCGGCATCAGGGCGAGCGATACTGCTGAAGTGGTCTTCAAGAACGTCAGAGTGCCGAAAGAGAACCTGATCGGCCAGGAAGGGCAGGGCTTCTACCAGACGATGATGTTCTTCAACGTGACAAGAATTCCTGTTGCCTTCCAGGCAGTAGGTCTGGCTCAGGGAGCTTTTGAACTCGCCTACCACTACGCCAGAAACAGAGAGGTATTTGAAAGAAAGCTCGCCGACTTCCAGGTCACGCAGGAAAAACTTGCCAAGATGAGAACGGAGCTTGAGGCTGCGAGACTGCTCGCCTACCAGGCGGCATTCTTCCAGGACAAGATGGGCATGCCCGATCCCGGTTTGACTGCGATGGCCAAATACTACACAGCCAGGGTTGCCCAGTTCATAGTCCACGAAGCTCTGCAGATCCACGGCGGTTACGGATTCATGGGCGAGCAGGCGATAAGCAGGTTCTACAGGGATGCAAGAATTCTTGAGATCTACGAGGGTACGAGGGAGATCGAGCTTGAGGTCATTGGCAGATCACTGCTCGGCAAGATACCCTCAAGGCTGGGTACGGTGAGGAAGCATCCATTGATGTAAAAA
>NZ_JAEKIW010000024.1 GCF_016757965.1 Archaeoglobus neptunius
TTGTTTTTTCCGGATCCTTCAGGTAGGTGTCGGTGAGCCAGGGGGCCCTGACCACTATCTCGCCCATGTCCTTCTCATCGGGTTTGACGTCTGTGAAGTCGTCGTGGATGACTCTGACGTATACAAGCGGAAACGGTATGCCGGTCTTGATTGACAGTTCAACCTTCTGCTCCTCATCCAGATCCATCAGATGCGGCTTTATGAAGGCTCCAGTTAAAGCAGGGCAGGTTTCAGACATTCCATAAGCAGCCATTGTGTAGATCCCCTTCTCTCTCGCTCTCATTGCTAGACCTTTTGGAAGCTTCGACCCTCCAATCAAAACTTTCCAGCCGTGGAACTTGAATCCTTCGGGCATGTTGTCAACAATCATCTGCAGAATTGTCGGAACGCAGTGGCTGTATGTAACTCTTTCACTCATCACGAGTTTGGCAATCATCTGCGGTTCATATCTGCCCGGATACACGTGCTTGATACCAAGAAGCCAGGTCATGTACGGTACTCCCCACGCATGGACGTGGAACATAGGTGTGAGCGGCATGTAAACTTCATTATCCCCGGTAAGGCGGAGAGGAGAGCGATAGCCCACCAATCCAACACACCCGGCGAGAGTATGAAGAACAAGCTTTCTGTGGGTGAACCAAACACCCTTCGGTCTTCCTGTTGTTCCTGTCGTGTAGCTCAATGTCGCCATCGTGTTCTCATCAAAGTCCGGGAATTCATAGTCCGGGCTTGCTTTCCTGAGCATTTCCTCATACTCGATGTCAGTCAGCTTTGTTTCCGGCATTGTGTCGTCCGTCATGATGACGTAGCTTTTTACCGTTTCAAGCTTGTCGGCTATGGATTCGACAAGGGGTACGAAGT
>NZ_JAEKIW010000025.1 GCF_016757965.1 Archaeoglobus neptunius
TTGTTTTTTCCGGATCCTTCAGGTAGGTGTCGGTGAGCCAGGGGGCCCTGACCACTATCTCGCCCATGTCCTTCTCATCGGGTTTGACGTCTGTGAAGTCGTCGTGGATGACTCTGACGTATACAAGAATGCCAGGAAATCCCGTTTTGACGGTGTACTCAATTCTCTCCTCCTCATCCAGACTCAAATGGGGAAGAAAAACGGTAGCGGCAATAGCAGGACATGTTTCAGAAAGTCCGTAGCCTGAAATAACCCGCACACCCTTCTCCTGAGCCTTCAAAATCAGCTTCTCTGTGAGTTTTGCTCCTCCCACCTCGACCTTCCACCCCGAAAGTTTCTCTTCTTCTGGCAAGGCATCAAGGATCGTTTGCAGGACAGTTGGAACGCAGTGGCTGATTGTCACCCCCTCCTTTTTTATAAGATGTATGATTTTCTTTGGATCATATCTTCCCGGATAAACCTGCTTGATACCCAAAACAGTCGCAATATACGGTTTGCCCCACGCATGGACGTGGAACATAGGTGTGAGTGGCATGTAAACGTCATCGGGCATCAAACGGGCAGGGGTGTTTCGGCCAGCAAAATTCAATCCCGCCCCCAGTGTATGAAGAACAAGCTTTCTGTGGGTGAACCAAACACCCTTCGGTCTTCCTGTTGTTCCGCTGGTGTAAAAGAGGGTCGCCATCGTGTTCTCATCAAAGTCCGGGAATTCATAGTCCGGGCTTGCCTTCCTGAGCATTTCCTCATACTCGATGTCAGTCAGCTTTGTTTCCGGCATTGTGTCGTCCGTCATGATGACGTAGCTTTTTACCGTTTCAAGCTTGTCGGCTATGGATTCGACAAGGGGTACGAAGT
>NZ_JAEKIW010000026.1 GCF_016757965.1 Archaeoglobus neptunius
GCAACGAATTGAGTTCCGTGATCGGTTAGGATTTCATCAGGTATGCCGTATT
The DNA here is from genome assembly GCF_016757965.1 of Archaeoglobus neptunius. Taxonomy (NCBI): domain Archaea; kingdom Methanobacteriati; phylum Methanobacteriota; class Archaeoglobi; order Archaeoglobales; family Archaeoglobaceae; genus Archaeoglobus; species Archaeoglobus neptunius. The sequence continues at coordinate 53 of NZ_JAEKIW010000026.1, forward strand.
CAGCAAATCCTTTCCTGAGAACTTTGATTGTGTTCTCAGTTGTAGCGGAATTGAATAGCCCGTAACAAGTAATGAAACGGCTTGCATCGTCCATGAAGGCTATTATCCACCTATTTTTCCCGCTTATTTCGATTTGCTTCCAGTCTCCCTGCCACAAGCTCATTGAGTGTTCTCTTTCGTATCTTACCCCACTTCCTCCGCTTTTTCTTGTTCATGTTCTCCTCCACCAGATTGTGGTTTAGCAAGACTTTGTAGATGGTGTTGTGAGGGATGTGAATGCCATGATCTCTTTCTATCAACTTTTCCAGCAGTACTGGGCTTAGTTTGTATTTTTGGTAGGCTTGTAAGACGACGTCTTCTGTTTCTTCGGGTATTGGTTTTGGTTTTCTTCCTGCTTGCTTTAATTCTGGTATTTGACCGGTTTCTTCGTACTGTTTTTTAAGCTGGTAGATTCTTCTCGGTGTTACTCTCATCACAGCGGCTATTTCCTTTACTGGAGTCCCCTTGTCGAGTTGTCTGATTATCCATCTGATCTTCTTGTTCGTTAGCTTTCTCACAAGAGTTGGATGTTGGGTTGTGAAATAATTTTGGGATACTACA
>NZ_JAEKIW010000027.1 GCF_016757965.1 Archaeoglobus neptunius
AATCTCCTCGCCCTTAATGCAGCAATTGAGGCTGCAAGGGCAGGAGAGCATGGCAGAGGGTTTGCCGTTGTTGCGGACGAGGTCAGAAAGCTTGCCGAGGAGAGCAGAAAGAGCACGGAGGAGATTGATGAGATAGTCAGGAACGTTCAGGAGGAGACAAGAAAGGTCATTGAGGCAACGAGGAAGGTCAAGGAGAGCAGCATGCAGGGAAGTGATGGCATAGAAAAGGCACTGGCCAAAGCAGGAGAGATCGCAGAGTCTGTCAGCAGGATAAATGAGATGCTGAGGACTGTTGCTGCAAGCGCAGAAGATGGACTGGCAAGGATAGAGCAGATCGCAAGGAACTTCGAGGAGGTTGCATCAACAGCGGAGGAGAATGCTGCCAGCAGCGAGGAAACTTCCGCAGCCATAGAGGAGCAGACCGCAGCCATACAGCAGGTCAGCATGGCAATGGAGAGGGTGAGTGCAATAGCCAGCCAGACCCTCCAGGTTCTGATCGAGAACTTCAAGATATTTGACTCCACGGGCAATGACGTTTCAAGGGATTACGCTGAAATGATGGCAAATGGGGGGAGAA
>NZ_JAEKIW010000028.1 GCF_016757965.1 Archaeoglobus neptunius
CTCCCCAACAGCAATCCTCGCATCCGCAACAACGCATCCATTCTCGTAGACGAAGACGGGATTCAGGTCCATCTCAACTATACCCTCTTTCTCGACCATCTCCCCAACTCTGACGATGAGATCGACAACGGCATTCACATCTCCCCTGAATCCCCTGTACCCGGAAAGCAGTCTGTATCCCTTGACCTCCCTGACCATCTCCTCCGCATCCTTTCGAGTTAGGGGCAGGAGCCTGAAGGAGACATCCTTTAAGAGTTCGACAAAAACCCCGCCCAGGCCGAACATCGCAACACTGCCGAACTGCTCATTCTCGGCAACACCCACAATAACCTCAATCCCCCTCTCCAGCATGGGCTGAACGTTCACACCCTCAGCATGCTCAATCGCCATGAGTCTGCCGAACACCCTCCTGACCTCATCCGGACTTCTGACGTTGAGAACAACTCCACCGACATCGCTCTTGTGAATGATCTTCCTGCCGGCAACCTTCATCACAACGGGAAATCCGATCTTCCTCGCAGCGGCAATTGCCTCATCCTC
>NZ_JAEKIW010000029.1 GCF_016757965.1 Archaeoglobus neptunius
CTTGTATACGTCAGAGTCATCCACGACGACTTCACAGACGTCAAACCCGATGAGAAGGACATGGGCGAGATAGTGGTCAGGGCCCCCTGGCTCACCGACACCTACCTGAAGGATCCGGAAAAAACAAAGGAGCTCTGGGCCGGCGGATGGCTCCACACGGGCGATATAGCGGTTATGGATGAGGAAGGATACATAACCATCGTTGACAGGCTCAAGGATGTGGTCAAAAGCGGTGGAGAGTGGATCTCAACTCTCACCCTTGAAAACCTCCTCAGCCTTCACCCCAAGGTAAGGGAGGTTGCTGTAATCGGTATCCCGGACGAGAAATGGGGTGAGAGACCACTGGCAATCATAGTACCGATGCCGGGAGAGAAGCCAACACAGGAGGAGCTAAGAGAGCATTTGATGAAGTTCGTGGATGAGGGGAAGATAACCAAATGGGCGGTGCCAGACAGATTTGAGATCGTTGACGAGATACCCAAAACCAGTGTTGGAAAGATAGATAAGAAAGTGCTGAGGCAGATGT
>NZ_JAEKIW010000030.1 GCF_016757965.1 Archaeoglobus neptunius
CGTCCGCAACAACGGCAAACCCTCTGCCATGCTCTCCTGCCCTTGCAGCCTCAATTGCTGCATTAAGGGCGAGGAGATTGGTCTGGTCTGCAATGGATTTGATTCTCTCCGTAACCTTTCCTATGTTTCTAACCGCAAGCTCGAGGGTTTCCACAACCTTTGCGGCGTTTTCAACTTCGTCGACGATGGTCTTCATTATTTCGAGGGCTCTGGCTCCCTCCTCCTTCGCTATTCTCGCATTCTCTTCTGCCTCTGAGGCGAAATTCGCCGATTCTTCAGATTTAACGGTGAGGTTTCTGAAGACCTGCTCTGCTGCCTTCAGATCGGCAGTCGAGGCGTTTGCAAGTCTTGAAAGATTCTCACTTCCCGTGGCGATCTGCTGTGAAGCTGATGAAATCTGCTGCATGCCGGCATTCATCTGATTTACGGCCTCATTCGCTTCTCTGACCTGCTCTGCGGTTTCTTTCATATCCTCCGCCAGTCTTCT
>NZ_JAEKIW010000031.1 GCF_016757965.1 Archaeoglobus neptunius
GCATACAACTACCAGCTCTTAATAAAGCACATTTTTGAGAGCGGTGTGAATTACGCCCCGAAGCAGGAAGTTGTTTACAGGGATCTGAAAAGATACACCTTCAGAGACATATACGAAAGGGTGCACAGACTGGCGAGCGCACTGGAAGAGCTTGGGGTTAAGAAGGGAACCAGGGTGGCGGTTCTTGACTGGGACAGCAACCGCTACCTGGAATGCTATTTTGCAATCCCGATGATGGGTGCCGTTCTGCACACCGTCAATGTCAGGCTCAGTCCCGATGATATCCTGTACACCATGAACCACGCTGAGGATGAGGTTGTTCTCGTTTTCAAGGACTTCGTACCCCTTGTCGAATCCATAGCCGACAAGCTTGAAACGGTAAAAAGCTACGTCATCATGACGGACGACACAATGCCGGAAACAAAGCTGACTGACATCGAGTATGAGGAAATGCTCAGGAA
>NZ_JAEKIW010000032.1 GCF_016757965.1 Archaeoglobus neptunius
GTTTATCGTTACAACCCTTAAAGACTTCGTCAAAAATTCGCCACCGTTTAGTTAGACTTCTTTTTGTGGGTAAATTTCTGGAAATACAGTTCAGGCAGTATTTAGCAGTGCTAAAAAACGGAAAGAGCAGTGCGGGGGGAGGGATTCGAACCCTCGAACCCCTACGGGACGGGACTTCTAATTCTGCTTTTCCAAAATAGGACTGCCAGAATACTCTAAACACGAAAAGGAGTTCATAAAGTGGCTTAAAGTAGAGACCACTTCAAACATCTCAATGTATCCGTCAAAGCTCTCAAAAATTAAGAAAAATACTCGAACCACGTATCTGTGATATCCCGAAATAATTTCACTCTTCAAACAACCACCTTCCGTACTCAAACACCCTTTCAGCAGGCAACTTCCTGAGAAAAGCCTGATAGGGAGTCTCAAGTTCATCAAAATTCAGACTCATGT